>JAGVXJ010000030.1 GCA_018303895.1 Candidatus Pacearchaeota archaeon | reverse complement strand
GGAATTGTTTATATTGGAAGTGGGGATAAAAATTTTTATGCACTGAATTCTACAAACGGTTCTCAAATTTGGAATTATACTACTGGCGAAGGTATCATTAGTTCTCCAGCTGTTTCCAAGGAGATGGTTTATTTTGGAAGTAATGATTTTAACCTTTATGCACTAAATTCTACAACTGGAGTACAGATTTGGAATTATAGTACCAATGGAGAAGTTCAGGGTTCTCCGGCAGTTTCTTCAAGTGGAGTCTTAATTGTGGGGAGCAATGATAACAAAACTTATGCATTAAATGCAACTACTGGAAGTTTATTTTGGAGTTATCTTACTAATGGGAATTTTCAAAGTTCTCCCGCAATTTCCAACGGACTGGTTTATATCGGGAGCAATGACGGCTATCTCTACGCCTTCTCTTCCGGCACTTCCCCCTCGGTAACTCTGAATTCTCCGTCGTCGCCATATATTAATGACACCGCAACAACATCAACTCTGAATATTACTTTCAATTGTTCAGCGACAGATGAAACAGGAAATTTAGAAAGTTTGCATTTATATCTAACAAGACCAAACAATTCAAGTTTTGCATTAAATAAAACAACAGCAATAACTGGTTCAAGTAATCAGACAAATTGGACAATTGCGTTATCTCCTGGAAATTATACTTGGAATTGTTTAGCAAATGATACTCTGAATAATCAGATTTTTGGAACAGCAAATAGAAGTATTATCTTAAATTTTACTGTAACTTCCTCTTGCACAACTCCCGTCGATAATCTTCAGATTTCTTCCTCAATAACTTTATGCAATGGAACATATTATCTGAATGATTCTTCTGCTGATGGCTTGATTAATATGACAACAAATAATACAATTCTTACATGCAACGGAACAATCATTATCGGAAACACAAGCGGAACGGGAATCAACGCAGATAATCCAATTTCAAATGTAACAATAAAAAATTGTAACATACAAAGATACAATCAGGGAATTTTCGGAAAATTTACTTCAAGTACAATTCAAAATAATACTGTTTCTTATATTTCAACATGGGGAATTGTAACTTCCTCCGCATATAGTGCGGATTATAATCAATTTTTATTCAATAATGTAACCTATAACCAAGTCGGAATTTTATTTCAGGGGGGAAGTTTTAATAATTTTACAGGAAATATTTTATCGAATGGGACAGGTTACATTTTAAGTTCAGGAATTGCCCTCGTTGCAGCAGGAGGTAATGTATCAAATAGCATTATGGTGAATAATACCATTACCAACAATACTTATGGGGTAATTTTTTATAACACGGGTTCTTTATATTTAAATAACAACACAATTTATTCAAACAACATTTCCAATTCAGGAATTAATGGAATTTACATTTATCCAAATTCAACAGGAAATTTAATCTACAATAATTTTTTCAACAACACAAATAATACCTATGACTTGGGAACGGGGAATTCATGGAACACCACAAAAACTTTAGGAACAAATATTATCGGCGGGGCTTATATCGGCGGAAACTTTTATTCTGATTATGTGGGAACAGACAATGACGGAGATGGAATTGGTAACACAATTTACACTATTGCGGGTTCTTTTGTAAATGATTCTTTGCCTTTAACAAATAACTTACTTTCAGTAATAAACATTTCTGCATGCGGAAGTTTAAGTGCAGCAAACGGAAATTATAATTTAAATCAAAATATAAACTCATCAGGAACCTGCATAACAATTTCTGCAAACAACATAACATTAAACTGTCTGGGTTTCACAATAAATTATTCTCAAATAAATGTTGGAAACGGAATTAGAAATTTTGGGAAAAATCAAACTACAATTAAAAATTGTTTAATCACTCTCGGGAATTTAACAAGTTATTCAAGTTATGCAATTTATTTAGGTCCTTCTGAAGGAAGTTCATCCACAATAGACAATAACACAATAATTATTTCTGGGGGTAGTCTGTATGTTAACAAAAGTGGAAATCATGGCATTCTTGCTTCTTTTTATTCAAACACCACAATTACAAATAATAACATTACTTTAAATGACAACGGCGGGACCAGGGCAATTGGAATTCATACATGGAATTCCTCTTATAATACAATTGCTTATAATACAATTACAGTAAAGAATAACGATACAAGTGCTGGAATTTATCTTGGGTTTTCAGATTCAAATTCTGTTTTTCTTAATAACATCACAACTTACTTAAATAATTCTCATGGAATTATTATTTCTCGTTCAACTAATAATAATATAAGTCAAAATAATATTATAACTTACGGATATTCTTCATATGGAATTTACAATAATTATCCTGAAAGCAATTATACAAAAATACTCTCAAATAATATTACAACTTATGGCTACAATTCTAGAGGAATTCATATTGGAGTAGTGGGTTTTTCAAGGAACATTGTTGGATTGGAAGTAAGTTATAATACAATTATCACTAACGGAACCCAGGGGGGGGGAATAAATGTTTATTTCACCGACAATTCAATAATCAAAGAAAACAATATAACAACTTATGGGTATCAGGGATATGGAATTTCACTTACAGAGGAAAATAATTTTTCAATTTTGAATAATAGGATTTCAACACATTCACTAGGTTTATACACTTATCCCCTAATAATCACAACCAATGCATTTAATAATACAATTGTGAACAATACAATAAGGGCGGATGGGGGATATTCAATTTTTCTCTCAGGGAATTCTTATGGAAATGCGATTTATAACAACATCTTTAATTCTTCAACTTATCCAAAATATACTTCCTATTTGAATGGAACAAATATATTTAATCAAACAAGAACTTCTGCAACAAACATTATCGGGGGAAATTATCTTGGAGGAAATTACTGGAGGAGTGATATTCTTTCAAGAAGTTTTTCTGACCTGTGCAAAGATTATGACCTAGATGGAATTTGTGACAATTCTATTTTGTTGGATAGTTCAACAAATTCAAAAGACTACTTGGCATTAACAACCTCAGACAATACTGGACCATTTGTAGAAATCTGGAATCCAAACAATGAAACAATTGTAAACGGTTATGTGAGTGTAATCGCATCTGCTACTGATGACAGGGCAGTAACTCTTGTAAATTTTCAATACAAAAATTCTTCTTCTGACTGGACAAATTTAACAAATTGCAATTTAACTTCAATAAATTATTACGGGGACTATAGATGTGTTTGGAATACAAATCTTTTCAGCAATGCTGTAGAAGGATATAATATCCGAGCAGTGGCATATGATGTTTCAGGAAATACTTCACAAAGTGTAATGCATTATTCAATAGATCGAACAAAGCCAATAGTTTATAATTTTGCTCCCACATACCCCCAGGGGCAAACAAGCATAAAAACCGGACAAAATATTTCCCTAAATGCAACTGTTTCTGATGCATTTTTCGTTGCTGCCGGAATAAATTATGCTGAGGTAAATCTTTCACTTTTGAATACAACCCAATATACCAATATGACTTTTATTTCGGGGAGCAAATCTTCTAAACAGAATAGTTCCTGGCAGATAAATATTACAACAACTGTTTCCAATACAAATTTAGCTAGTTATATTTCTTTTATTGTATATGACTTGGCTTTACCAACAAATAATCAGGCATCAAATAACTGGAAAGTAAAAATTGATAATACCGCCCCGAATTATACTTCCATGGGTGCAACGGTTGGGGCATATAACAACACTTATGCGGGGTTTTATGCATTCGCATTTGATAATTATGATTTAGACCATTACATTTTTTCTGAAAATTCAACGGGAAACTGGGCTAACTCAACATCAATTGCAATCTCTGGAATACGAGATATTTTTGATTACCAAAAAAAAGTTTATACCGGAACTTTTTCTTATCAATTTTTAATTTTTGACGACGCAGGCAATATGAACTCATCTGAATTAAAGGACATTATAGTTTTTGGTAATTCTCCAGTTCCAGTAATTTATCTTGAGTCTCCGAATAATACTCTTTCTCTTAATTATTCTCTTATCAACATGAGCTATTATTACTTAAATGCCCAATTTGAGAATTGCAGTTTAATCTTAGATAGTGTAGTAAATATGTCGGTTTCAAATCCCGGCAGTTCAGCTTTTTTAAATTTTACAGAAAATGTTGAAGATGGAGTTCATTCTTGGGGCATATCTTGTATTCGAATTGAATCTTTGAATGATGAATCAAATCTTACTGCTGAATATGAAAGTAATGAAATATTTAATTTTGTGGTTGATACTACTCCGCCGTCTTTTACAGTCATTCCAGAAAATCAAAATCTTACTTATAAAAATTCTTTGAATTATTACCTGAATGCAACTGATAATTTATTGTTTGACTCATTTGCTGTTAATGATTCGCGATTCAAAATAAATTTATCTGCTGGTTTTTTGGAATTAAATTCAGATATTGGTGTGGGAATTTACAATCTCAATGTGACAATTAATGATAGTGTTAATAACAGGAATTCTACTCTTTTACTTGTTAATATTACTCCGGCAGAGGGCTTGGTTTATACCCTCTTAAATAATTCCCGGGGAAATCTTACCATTGAACCAAATGTTAATATTAACTTAAATGCGAGTATGCAGTCTCATGGTGACACGGTTTCTCTTTATGTAAATGAATCATTGATAAATACTGGAATGTCTAATCTTGGGAATATCACAAATTTTAGTTTAGCAAATACTTATAACATTACTTCTCTATTTAATGGAAATGAAAATTATACACTGGCAAGTGAAAGCTGGTTTCTGAAAGTTTGTAATTCTGATTCATCTTGTGCAGCAACGACTTGTACAACGACAACTTGCGAGGATAGTTGCGGGAATAGTTATACTGGAACAAAAGATTGTTCAATACCAGTTACCAGTTGTTTCCCAGCTGGGACTAAAATCTCGATGGCGGATGGAAAATACAAAAATATTGAAGAGGTAAAAATTGGAGATTATGTTTTATCTTACGACACTGAATTAGAAAAACAAGTTGAATCAAAAGTCATAGAATTAGAATCTCCAACGAGAAATCACATGTGCGAAATTGTCTTTGATAACAATAAAAAATTAAAATTAACAAGTGAACATCCAGTTTATACTTCTGAAGGATGGAAATCTATTTCTCCTGATGAAACCAAAAAAGAAAATTCTGCTCTGAAAGTTTCTGTTTTGAAAAAAGGCGATTTGATTTTATTCGATAATGAAAAATATGTAAATGTTAAAAATATAAATTGCTGGTCTGAAAAAATAAAAACTTACAATTTGAAATCTGTTGAAAAATATAACAACTACTTTGCAGAAAATATTTTAGTCCATAACAAGGGTGGTGGCAGTGGTGGTGAAAAAGAATGTGTTCCATCTTGTGTTGGAAAAAAGTATAAGGATAGCGACGGATGTACTGGCTCTTGCCTTCTGGAGAAATTTGTGAAGTCACAAAAGAAAATCCCGAAAATACTGCTAGTCCTGAAACCACTTGTAGTGCTTGGGGTGAGTGCCTTACTAATTATAGTGTTCAGGATATTCTCCTCGGAAAAATTACCTCTTTTGGAATTCAGTCCAGAGTTTGTCAATATTCCGTCGTGGAACAAAGAGAATGTAGCATTTCTAAAAAAATAAATTTGGAAAAAACTGAATGGTGTTCAAAAACTTCACTTAATTTGTTTGAAGAAGATTTAGCACCACTTATTGCAAAAATAAAACTTTCAAATAGCTTGCAAAATTCAAATGTAAGTAAAATGGGAATTTATTTCACACTTGGGGAGTCTGGATTATATTGTGATTATTGTTATGATGGAGTTAAAAATTACGACGAGGAAAATGTTGATTGTGGTGGACCTAACTGTCAAAGCTGTCTTGTGCCTAAGAAATTTTTCAACTGGGTTTTGTTGATTATAATTTTATTATGGGTTTTAGTTGCTTTCCTGATTATTGTTAATCTTAGAAATTTCCGAGATGAATTACACTTTTTATTTTTGAAAAATTCTTCATACGAGAATAAAATTGAAAGAGCATTGTTTAGGGCACTTGATTTCCGAAGAAGGAATTGATTTTATTTTTACTTTTTTTCGTTGCTCACTTTCCCCATTTTTATTTGTCTTACCCATTCTACTCGAACCCTCGATTTGATTTTTACATTTCCAAATTACTTTAAATCGAAAATTCTCTGCTCGAACTTTCGCTCGGAATTTTTTTCCCAACCCAACCCACCCGTTGGCGCCT
>JAGVXJ010000029.1 GCA_018303895.1 Candidatus Pacearchaeota archaeon | reverse complement strand
TCAAACCTACTTCTTAATTCAGATCTTCCCTCATAACTCCAATAAACGTCTGTTCCCTTAAGTTCTATATTTCCCGCCAATGAACCAACATAAAGCATACCAATCGCTTCTTTTTCACTAATTCTTTCCAATCGATGTAGTAAATTATCAATATCCCTACTTTCCTTAGAATAATTTTTTTCATAAAATTCTTTCTCTGATTGAACGACAGAAGAGTCATCTTCAGCATCACACACTCGCCGATAAGGAAATTCGCTTAAATATTTTGTATCTTCATTATATCCCCTTAAATCAAAATCGTCGGTTGGATTTACAAATACTTCTGTACTTTCCAGTTCTTCGTCGTTATCTTCGTCATTTGTCATTTTTTGTTTTCTCCTAAAAATTCTTTCAGATAGGACTACTTAAAACTTTGTTGTAATCAGAACAACAACAATATTTATATAGTAATCCTTCTTTTGTTTTTTATGAAATCAGAAGCATTGCACGAATTAGGATTAAGCAACACAGAATCAAAAGTTTATTTGGCTTTACTGGATTTAGGAAGTGCTTTGGCTGGAGATATTACTAAAAAATCAGAAGTAAATAGAACAAATGTTTATGATGCTCTTGAAAGATTAATAAAAAAGGGGCTTGCAACATTTGTTATTTCAGCAAATAGAAAAATCTTCGAACCAGTGAACCCATCGAGATTGAGAGAAATTCTTAAAGAAAAAGAAGATAAATTAGATTTAATGATTGATGATTTACAATCCAGATTCAGTTCAAATAAATCAAAAGAAGAAGCAATAATTTTCAAAGGAGAAAAAGGAATTAAGTCAATTTTTGAAGATGTTTTACAGGAGAAAAAAGAACTTTTAGCCTATGGCGCTGAAAGCAGATTTGCAGAAATGTTTCCAGCCTATCAAAAAGAATGGAATAAGCAAAGAGCTAAATTAAAAATTCCGATTAAAATAATTTATAATGAAAAAGTTAGAAAGAAGAAAAAAGAGGAAGAATTAAAATTAATAGAAATGAAGTTTATTTCAGAAGAATATGATTTTCCCTCGACAATCATAATTTATGCAGATAAAGTTGTTACAATCGTTTGGTCCGAAATGCCTTTCGGATTTATGATAAAAAGCAAAGAAGTTGTTAAAAGTAATTTAAACTTTTTTAATATTCTCTGGAAAATCGCGAAAAAGTAAATCTTATTCTCTCAAACTCTTCGTCGTATAAATCCAAAATTTCATTCCAGATTTTTTCCATTCATTATCTGGCAAACCTGCTTTCTCACAAAGAACAGATAAAAATTCGTCTTTGTCAGAAATCTCTTCCCAAACTTTAGGTAAAAAGTTAGCCGAGTGATATCCTTTCTCAATTGCAACTCCACTTAAACCTTGATTGATTTTATTCAAAAGCTCGTCGATAGAATCAAATTCAGCTTGTTCAAGAGAATTTAAAATGAAAAGCTCGATTTTAATTGCTGAAAGTTCTTCTTTTTTCAACGGGGAAAAATTTTTATCATGAAAAGCAGATTTAATCGAATGCTCAATCACTTCACGAAAAATTTCTTTATTTGCCTTCAAATTTCCTGAAATACCCCTAATTTTTCCGTTTTTAGTTAAACAAACAAAACAAGGAGTTACCTTGGAAAATTTTTCTTTTATTTCTGTCTCTGCTTCAGGAATAGTTCCATCAAATGAACCTTCAATGGACTTACGCGCTAATTTCAGAAGAATATGTGTCATAAAAGGTTAAAATAACTCTCCTTAAAATACTTTATGAATCACTGCAAAATTAGGAATAAGAAGTTTTATTTTAAAATTTTTAAATACAAGATTTTAAATATAATGTTTTTTTTGTTTTTTTACGCACCGGTGGCACAATGGTACTGCGCTTCCCTGCAGCTCAAAGCTGGAGTAGTTAGGAAGTTTTCGGGAGTTCGATTCTCCCCCGGTGCTCTTTTAGTTAATCGAACTCGACGATTAAATCCATAAAAAAGTATAACTAAATAATTCATTTTGTATCATATATTTATTTAAAAAAGAACAATCTCTGCTAAAAACATGAGAAAAAGATTGATTAATATAAAACCCGACGATTTTTTTAAAGCAGTAAAAAAGTTTACCAGAAACTCTATAAGAACCGATGTAAGTTTAACTGAAAGGATTGATTATGTCGTTAAGGATTTTTTGAGTTATTACCTGCTGAACAAGGCCTATTCTCCTTTTGATAATCAACCAGAGCAAATATTAGCCCCTATCCTAACTGAAAGTTCCTATGAATCAGCTTATTTTTTACCATTTCATCAAGGATGCTTGCATTTTCATTATGATCGTCATGCCTCAGAACAAATGGCAATTGATGGAATTCAAAATTCTCGATTAGGTTTAGAAAATTTAGCAAAAGAAATTAAGGATGATTTAGGTTTAGAAGATTAAATAGAAACATTTTAAATACAACTTTCTCTTAAAAATTACATGCCCTGGTAGCTCAGCCTGGATAAGCTCAAGACACTTTTGGTATCTTGGCACGAATCCGTCTGATCTTCGTCGGCAAAAAGCCCTGGTAGCTCAGCCTGGATAGAGCACTAGCCTTCTAAGCTAGGGGTCGCAGGTTCGAATCCTGTCCGGGGCGTTTCTCATGACTAAATGAAATGAAGTCATGCAGTGAATTGTTAATTTCTTTAGAATAAAAAAGTTAACCTTTTAACCAAGATTTTTTAACAGCTTCAGCAACGGCAGGAACAATTGTTTTATCAAGAGGTAACGGAAGAATTTTTTCAACTGAAGGATTAACTAAATTTGCAAGAGTTTCAGCAGCAGCAATTTTCATTTCAGTAGTTATTTTCTTTGCCCGAATATCTAAGGCTCCTCGAAAAATTCCTGGAAAAGCAAGAACATTATTTATCTGGTTTGGAAAATCACTTCTCCCCGTCGCAACAATAAACGCCCCACCCGCTTTCGCTTCATCAGGCATGATTTCTGGAACGGGATTAGCAAGTGCAAAAACAATTGGTTTTTTATTCATCAATTTAATATCTTCTTTGGAAATTAACTTTTCCTTGCTAACTCCGACGACAATATCTGCATTTTTCAAAGCATCTTTCAAAGAACCTTTAATTTTTTTAAAGTTTGTAATTTTAGAAATTTCTTTTTTGCTTTCATCTAAATTTTCTCTGCCCTCGTAAATTATTCCTTTGCTGTCGCATAAAATTATATTTTTAAAACCATAATGCAAAAGAAGTTTTGTAATCGCAATTCCCGCAGCACCCGCACCACTAAAAATAATCTGAACTTTTTCTTTTTTCTTATCGGACAATTTTAATGCGTTGATTAAACCCGCAAGAACAACGACTGCAGTTCCATGCTGATCGTCGTGCATAACTGGAATTCCTAAATCTTGTAAACTCTTTTCAATTTCAAAACATTCTGGAGCTTTAAAATCTTCAAGATTTATTCCACCAAAAATTGGCGAAATATTTTTTATTGTTTCAATTGTTTTTTGAGTATTCTGTTCTTTAAGGCAAATTGGAAAAGCATCAATTCCCGCAAACTCCTTGAATAAAATTGCTTTCCCTTCCATAACAGGAATTCCTGCTTCAGCCCCGATATTTCCCAGTCCCAAAACCGCACTTCCATCGGAGATTACTGCAACACAATTTCTTTTAATAGTATAATCATAAACTTTTTCCTTATCCTTAAAAATTTCTCGGCACGGCTCTGCAACTCCCGGAGTATAAGCCAAAGATAAATCCTCTTTTGACTTTAATGGAACTTTCGATTTAATTTCAATTTTACCCTTGAACTTTTTGTGAAGCTTCAAAGATTCCTTATTGTAATCCATATAATAGAAAAAGAAAAGAGTTATTTAAATATTCTCAAATTTCAACGACGTCCAAATCTTTCGCAACAAAAGTATTTTTGAAAATTTCTTGTGCCTCTTTTTGAATTTCTTTCAAGTTGTATTCATATCTTTGGCTAAGATGTGTCAAAATTAATTTTTTAGAATCTGATTTTTTTGCAATTTCCGCTGCTTGTTGTGAAGTTAAGTGCAAGTGTTCTTCTGCTTTTTCACCTATTTCCGAAGAGAAATTACTTTCACAAATTAAGATATCAGAATCTTTTGCAAATTTTTCAAAGCTCTTGTCATACAACGTATCAAGAATAATAGTGATTTTTTTATTCTCTTCTTTGAAAGTCAAGTCTTTCCATTTATATTTTTTACCGTCGATAGTTATATCTCTCATTTCTTTTAAATCCTGTAAATGTTTTCCTTGCGGAACTTTCATTTTTTTCATTTTGTCTTTATCAATTCTCACTAAACCTTTTTTTACAAACGAATAAGCTAAACCAGGCAAACCATGAAAAGTTTTTGCTGACTGAATAAAAAATTCTTCTTCATCTATAAAAACTCCTTCAGAAATTTCATGAATTTCAATTTGAAGTTCTTTCTTGGAACCAAAAAGTTCAAAAGTTTGTTCTAATCTTTGTTTTATTCCACGAGGCCCGTAAATTTCAAGAGTTTTATTATAACCAGAAGATGCAAGTGTTTGTAATAGTCCAGGAATTCCAAGAACATGATCTCCATGCCAATGAGTAATTAAAAGTTTTGTTATTTTACACGGATTCAATTCCGCTTTTCTAAATTGTCTTTGAGTTCCTTCACCACAATCAACCAAAATATTCTCATCATTATAAGTTAAAAGAATCGCGGTATGATTCCTGTTCCGACTAGGAATTTGATCTGCTGTTCCCAAAAAGGTTATTTTTATTTTTGATGTCATAAAGTATTAATGAAAAAAGAGGTTATAAAATTATTGAATTAGTAAATCAAAGCTCCAGCTAAATATAGCGTTATAAAATTCTGCACATTGCGAAATATATAAGCTGTGCGAAACGCAATTCTTATTTCAAATTTGTAGAAGCTGGAGAAATGAAGATTATTGTGTCTCCTCTCAAGAAAGAAAGGCCCACAGTTCTTTTTAGTTCTCCATTTTGCATTTCCTTTGTATGATCCAACACCAGGTTGATGTGGATATCAAAAGCAACAAGAGTTCCAACGAACTGCTTATCGCCTTTCAAGGCAACCAAAACTTCTTTGCCTTTAGAGTTGTTTAACAAATCCAAAGGTCTCTCAATTCCATTCACCATGATTAAAGTTATAGAAAATTAGTTTAAAAAGTATTCGATTCATTTGAGAATAGTTTTTAGCTAAAAATCCAAAAGATTTTTTGTCTTTAAAGATTTCGTTATTAAATTTATTAGACAACTTTTAATTTCTATTAGCATTTTCAAGTAAGTAAGCCAATCGAAAAAATCATCATCGGAAAGATTTATAAATTAAATTTTAAGTCAATTAATATGAATAAAGGAAAAAAAATCTCTGGCGGAAAATATATCAAAAATAGAAAGAAACGAAGAGGTGAATTACCAGGACAGAAGATTGTAGTAAAACTTTCAGAGTCAGAAAAGGAAAAAAGAAAATCAAAAAGAGTTAGAGGCGGAAATAGGAAAATTGCAATCCTTCAAGCAAAAATTGTAAATATTTCTAACAAGGGAAAAACAAAAAAAGCAGTAATAAAAAACGTTGCTGAAACACCTTCAGATAGATTCCTTGCAAGACAGAACATAATCACAAAAGGAACAATTGTTGAAACGGACTTAGGAAAAGTTAGAATAACAAACCGACCTGCCCAGGAAGGAGTTCTCAACGGCGTTTTGGTTGAATAATTTTCCAGAAAATT
>JAGVXJ010000028.1 GCA_018303895.1 Candidatus Pacearchaeota archaeon | reverse complement strand
TTTTTCAAGATAATCTTTTCTTCCGCCCCATTTGGAGATAAAATCATCTGTTGTCTTTCTCCAAGCAATTCTTTTTTCTTCAAAACTTTTTCCCTGCGTCAATAAACTTAAATCCCACCCAGTATTTTGCAGTTTGAGATTCTCCATGAAAGAGAGAATTAAATATCATTTAAATTAATTTCTATGGGTTTGAAATCCGAAAACTTTAAATAATCTAATTTCTCATAAATATTATAAATTCTATAATTCATTATAGGTATTCTAAAAATGGATAGTGAAATAAAAAATTCAATTTTGAAAACAGGAACAACAATCCTCGGTATTGTCTGCAAAGACGGAGTTGTGATGGCGGCGGACAGGCAAATAACAGCAGGTCATTTAGTTATGAGTAAAACTGAAAAAAAAGTTTTTCAGGTGAATGATTATATTGTAATGTCAGGATGCGGAGTTGCGGGAGATATTCAACGGGTTCCTAAATTAATCTCAGCAGAATTAAAATTAAAAGAATTGCGTTCAAAGACGCGCCCGTCGGTAAAACAGGCAGCAAGCTTGCTTATGAATATAAATTATTCTGGAATTAGACAACCGTCAATGATTCCACAGCAAGCAGGATTTTTAATCGGGGGATTTAACACAGACGGAACAACTGAATTATATTCAATAGAACCCGCAGGAAGTTTGATTAAAGTAGAAGATTACGACGCGAACTTTGGTTCAGGTATGCCTTATGTTTTAGGTTTTTTGGAAAGACAATACAAAAAAGGACTTAGCATTAAAGAAGGGATTGAACTTGCAAAAGAAGCTGTTAAATCTTCCACCCAGAGAGATGTGGGTTCAGGTTATGGAATTGATGTTTTCACAATCACCAAAGACGGAATTAAAAAAGTTGTTTCTCAGGAAATTTTGCCGGATTACAAAGACGAGAAATAAATTTATCATTGGGATAACACAAATGGACATTCTTAAGAATATAACAGAACAACTTCACGGAGATATAACTGAAGCGAATTTTGAAGGAGCAAATATAGTTCTTTACACGAATAACGAGAAGTTTTTTAAGACAGGAGAATCCAAAATAAAAGAAATTGTTGAGCAGATAAAAAAAAGAATTGAATTGCGGGCAGACATGAAAATTTTGCCGGATCAGGAAACAGTGAAGGAGCAGATAAAAAAAATTGTTCCTGAAGACGCAGAGATAACTGATATTATTTTTGATGTTCAAAGAAGCATCGTCGTGATTGAAGCAAAAAAACCCGGATTGGTAATCGGAAAGCAGGGTTCAATTTTGGATGAAGTCCGACGAGAAACACTTTGGATGCCACAGGTTCAGCGTTCCCCTGCAATTAAAAGCCAGATAACAGAAAACATCCGCGAGGTTCTTTACGCAAATAATAATTACCGAAGAAAATTTTTAAATGAAATTGGGAAAAAAATTTACAAAGAATGGAATCCAGAAAAATCAAACGGCTGGGTGAGGTTAACTTTTTTGGGCGCGGCAAGGGAAGTCGGCAGAAGCAGTATATTATTGCAAACGCCAAATTCAAAAATTCTTCTTGATTGCGGGATAAATCCTGCCTCGCAGGGACAGGATAGATTTCCATCATTTGACATTCCAGAATTTGATATTGAAAATTTAGATGCAGTGATAATCAGTCATGCGCATCTCGACCACGTCGGATTAGTCCCTTATTTATACAAAATGGGTTACAAAGGACCGGTTTACATGACTCCTCCGACGAGAGATATCGCGGCTTTAATTTCGCTTGATTTTATTGGTGTTGCTTACAAGCAAGCAACTACGCCGTTGTTTAGTTCAAAAGATATTAAGGAGATGGTTAAGCATAGCATTTGCATAAATTACAACGAGGTAACTGATGTCACGCCAGATGTTCGGCTTACAATGTACAACGCAGGGCATGCTTTGGGAAGCGCGATGATTCATCTTAATATTGGAAACGGCGCGCATAATTTATTGTATACAGCAGATTTCAAATACGCTAAAACAAGATTGCTTGACCCAGCAGTTAGCAATTTCCCGAGAGTAGAATCTGTTATTACTGAATCAACTTATGGTTCTAAAAATGATATTCTTCCTCCAAGAGCAAAATCAGAAGACGACCTTTTGACGACGGTAAACAAGGTTATTGAAAGAGGAGGAAAAGTTTTAATTCCAGAATTAGGTTTAGGGCGAGCGCAGGAAACAATGTTAATTTTGGAAGATGCAATGAAATCAGGCAAACTGAAAAAAGTTCCAATTTATATTGATGGAATGATTTGGGATATTAATGCGATTCACACTGCCTATCCTGATTTTTTAAGCAATAGAGTTAAGTCTGAAATTTTCCAGGACAAAAACCCTTTTGTGTCTGATGTTTTTTTAAGAGTCGGTTCGCCACAAGAAAGAAAGCAAGTTGTTGAAGGCGGCTCGTGCATTGTTCTCGCGACTTCGGGAATGCTCGTCGGTGGAGCGTCAGTGGAATATCTCAGAGAATTCGCAGGGAACAAAAATAATGCAATTGTATTTGTATGTTATCAGGGAGTTGGTTCTCTCGGAAGGCAGATTCAGGAAGGAGCCAAAGAAACAAGAATGATTGTTGAAGGAAAAGAGGAAGTTGTTGAGATTAATCTTGAAGTCCAAACTATTGCAGGTCTAAGCGCGCACGCAGGAAGAAATGAATTAATTTCTTTTTTCAATAATATGCGTCCAAAGCCGAAGAGAATAATTATTAATCACGGTGAGGTTTCAAAATCGCTTGATTTAGCGTCGGCGCTTTACAAACTTAATCATGTTGAAACAAATGTTCCGCGAGCATTGGAAACTTTGAGATTGCGATAAACCAAAATTAAAAATTTAAAAACTCTATTTTCTTTTTGATAAAATGCTTGAAGGGGTTGTTAAAAAATCAAATTTTTATGATGTGACTGTAATCATTTTAGTTTCACTTGCGATAATTGGTTTTTGGCGTGGAGCGTGGAATTTAATGGACAGGTATATTTTTCCAAATGAATTTTTATTGAGCCAGATATTAACTATAATCGGGGGGATAATTTTGTTGATTATTATTTCAAAAAGCAAACAATAAATTTTAAAAATGAAACACAATTTGAAAATAACAATTCTGCTTTTCTCAATGTTTATTATTACACAATTTATTGGGTTATATGTTGTGAATTATTATTCTTCTGAAAAAATCTTCGACGGAGTTTTGACTTCGGTTGAAGGCCCTGAACTTCCTTTTGGTTTGGAATCCCCGGAAATAGAACAACAAAAAGATTATTCAAGTTTTTTTTATGGAGTTCTTTCTGCATTTGTTTTCGCGATTCTAATCTTATTTTTGCTGACAAAATTTGATGCAAGGTTTATTCTTAAACTCTGGTTTTTCGTGGTTGTTATTATTGCATTGGGAATTTCTTTTTTTGTTTTCACAAGCAAATTAGGAATTGAAAAAATTTATTTTGGAATCCCGTTGATTGCGACTATTCCCGCGTTAGTTCTTGCTTACATTAAAATTTACCGACGGGAATTCTTGATTCATAATTTAACTGAATTATTTATTTATCCTGGAATCGCTTGCGTTTTTGTTCCAATTTTAAATATTTACACTATAATTATTCTCTTGGTTTTAATTTCCATTTATGATGTTTGGGCGGTTTGGCATTCTGGAATAATGCAGAAAATGGCGAAGTTTCAGATAGAAAAATTAAATGTTTTCTCTGGATTTTTTGTTCCTTATGCGGATAAAAAGACAAAGCAGAAAATTAAATTTTTGAAAGAAAAATACAAAAGCCGGAAAAAATTAGAAGAAAACTTAAAGAAAAATAAATTGAAAATTAATGTTGCTATTCTCGGCGGGGGAGATGTTATTTTCCCAATAATTGCCGCAGGAGTTATGCTTAAAACTCTTGGTTTGGGTTCTGCTTTATTTGTTATTGCTGGAGCAACCATCGGTGTTGGATATTTATTTTTATTTTCGGAGAAAAAGAAATTTTATCCTGCAATGCCGTTTATCACAGCAGGAATTTTTGTTGGGATGATCTTGAGCTGGTTGATTTTCTAATGTCTGTTCTTACTTAATAAAAGTAACAGAAACAAAAGATTTATAAACTGATTATTAGTAGTGATTTTTATGAAGAAACAAATACAAAAATTGTTAAGTGAAAAAATCAAAGGAGAAACTTTAGAAGTTTTAGCCAAAGGTTTTGGAATTGATTTGAAGAGAGAGGGATCTCCTGCTGGATGGACAAATACAGATTTTTATGGAAAATTGCAAGTAAGCCCAGAAGAAGGCGGTCTAGCATTGGTTTTGTATATTGGGAGAAATATAATTCACTTCGATCAAAAAGGGAAGATATCTGAGAAGTTGCCTTGTGAAGAAATGAAGTTTGGATTAAAAATTCCTTACAACGAATTAAATAAATTCAGAGAGAAATATTAAAATGTTAGTTAAACAAGAACTCATAAATAAAATCAAGGACTATTTTGATTTGAATATTTACGAAACAAAAGTCTGGTTAGCATTGCTTACAAAAGGAATTGCTTCTGCTGGGGAGATTGCGGATGTGTCTGGAGTTCCAAGAAGCAGAACTTACGATGTGCTTGAAGGACTTGACAAAAAAGGTTTCGCGATTGTAAAAATAGGAAAGCCTGTGAAATACATCGGCGTCAAGCCAAGAATAATTCTCGAGAAATTAAAGAATGATGTTAAGAAAAATGCAGAAGATAAAATTAATGATTTGTCAAATATAAGAACAACTGACGAATATACGCAGCTTGAAGGACTTTACAAGAGCGGAGTTGACCCAATCAAAAGAGAAGACATTTCTGCGTCGTTGAAAGGGAAGACGAACATTTCAAGTTACCTAAGGGAAATTTTGCAGGAAGCCAAGAAAGAAGTTATTATCTGCGCAAATGCCGACGATATAAATTTAAAATTAAGCATTTTCAAGCAAACATTCAAAATCCTAAACCAAAATAATATCAAGATAAAAATCGCGCTTTCTGGAAGCGATGAGTTAATAAAAAAAATCTCAAAGGACTTGGATATTAAAATAAAAAAAATTGATGTTGACACGAAATTCTTTATCGTCGATAGAAAAGAACTTTTATTTTATCTTTCAAAAACTTCTGACAAGGAAGATATGGCAATCTGGTTGAATTCTGAATTTTTCACGCAGGCATTTACGGCTTTGTTTGAACAAGCGACAAAGGGGAAGTGATTTGAGATGGAAAAAGAAACCCCAAAGCAATATGGTGATTTTATGTTTTCCGAATTTCTTCTTTTATATGATCAAATCCCAAAAGGAGCAGGAAATAATTTGTTTGATTCACTTTCAAAAATCCACGTAAATGAAAAAGGAGAAGAGCAAATTCCAGATTTTTTAAAAAATGGAGATTTAGAAAAATACGCCAGAAAAGAACTTTTGCCTGCTACTAATAAATTAGTCGAGATTGTTTTTGGAGAGATAAATAAATACCAAAAAATTAGAGATCAAATTAAGAATAAATGGGCTTCTGAAATTGCCTATGCTTTTCCTGTTTCAAGTCTTCTTGAGTTTAACTTATTAAGAGGGGATCAAGGGCAGACTATTTTTAGTAATTTTTGCATTTCAAAGGCAAGAAAATATTTATCAGATGCCTCAATCGATACAAAAACCTTGTTTAAAATTTGGTTATGGTCTCAGGTTAGATTATTCTGAGGATTATCCAAGAGATTCTTTTCAAGATGAATTGACAAAACAAGACATAAGGGAGTTTATTAATCTCCAAAAATTTAATAAGAAAAAAGCGATTAAATATGGTGGGCAAAAATAAAATGGTAAAGGGATTTGTTCAAAACAATATTGGAATTAAAGAAAATGAAAGTGTTTATGATTGTCATAAAAATAGATTGGTTAGAATATCGGAAAGTGGAGAATTGGTTTATGGAATTTTTAAAGGGGTAGAAGGATGCACGGCAATATTGCAACCGAGTATTACATGTGGTCCTGATGATAAATATTTAATAGAATATGAAAGACCAACGCAAATTCATCTTTCTCTTAACCTAGTTAGACCCATACCTGGAACTCTTGAAGAATGGGTTGAAAAATTTAACAAAGATAGTAAAAATCTGAAGATAAAAAAGAGTAAAAGATTGTTTGAATAGACAAACTTAAAAATTGATTATTTCTTATAACATTAAGGGTGCGTAGGCTAGTGGTAGACTACCTGGCTCCAGCCCAGGAGATGGGAGTTCGATTCTCTCCGCGCCCATATGGAAATAACCAATTGAGATTCTTGATAAGGTTCTTGGACAGAAACAAGTTTTGCAATGAATAATTCCTACGAAACATTTATATAGTAATATGAAATTACCTTCATATGAAAAATAGCACATATCACATATTTTTTACAAATCTTGCGAGTTCTCTTAGAATTCAAATTATATCTTCATTGAAGGAAAGACCAAAGAATGTCAGCGAGATTGTGAAAGATTTGAACGCAGAGCAAAGCAAAGTGTCTCATGCATTAATGTCCTTGCGTCATTGCAATATTGTTGATGTGAAACAAAAAGGCAAAGAAAGAATTTATTCTTTAAATAAAAAAACAATTCTTCCAATTCTCAAAATAATTGACAAGCACGCAAAAACATTTTGCGAAGGAAATTGCGAGGGATGCGGAAAATGAAACAAATATATTTTGACAACGCAGCGACGACAAAAGTAGATGAGGAAGTCGTGAAAGAAATGATTTCTTATTTTAGCGAGAAGTTTGGAAATGCGTCGAGTGTTCACTTCAAGGGACAGGAAGCAAAGGAGGCAATGGAGAAAGCAAGAAAAATAATCGCTGATTCAATTAACGCAAAGACATCTGAGATTTATTTTACATCTGGAGGGACAGAAGCAAACAACTGGGCTTTGAAGGGTTTGTTTTGGCAAAATTATCCTGCAAAAAATCATATAATCACGACAAAGATTGAACATGATTGCGTGCTTAATACTTGCAAATGGCTTGAAAAATTCGGAGCAAAAATTACTTATCTTGATGTGGATTCAGAGGGTTTTGTAAATCCAAAAGATGTTGAGAATGCAATAACCGAAAAAACAATTCTTGTTTCGGTCATTCACGGAAATAATGAAATTGGGACGATTCAAGATATTGAAAAAATAGGAAAAATTTGCAAAGAGAAAAAAGTTTTTTTCCACACCGACGCGTGCCAGAGTTTTACAAAAGTTTTGATTGATGTTAAAAAACAAAATTTGGATTTAGTAACCTTAAACGCTCACAAAATTCATGGACCCAAAGGCGTAGGTGCATTGTATGTTCGAGATGGAATAAAAATCAATCCGCTGATGCACGGCGGAGGGCACGAAAAAAAGCAAAGAAGCGGAACAGAAAATATTCCTGGAATTGTTGGATTTGCAAAGGCAGTAAAAATTGCAAATCCACCCCGCTCGGTGTACCCCAAATTGCAGAGTAATGGGGCAAAAGCCATTAAACAAATGTATGAACTAAGAGATTATTTAATTGATGAAATTTTGAAAATCAAAAACACAAAACTAAATGGTTCTCGAGGAGAAAAACGGCTTTGCAACAATGTAAATATTTCTTTTAATAATATTGAGGGCGAAGCAATTGGGGGCTATCTTGAGAACGAAGGAATATGCACATCGACAGGTTCAGCGTGCTCGTCGCATTCTTTGGAACCAAGCCATGTTTTAAATTCAATTGGATTAACTCATATTCAGTCAAATAGTTCAATAAGAATTTCAATAAGCAAATATACAACAAAAGAAGAAGCGGATTATTTTCTTGAAAAATTAAAAAAGATTGTTGAAAAATTAAGGAGGATAAGCCCGTTGGTGAATTAAAATGTTTGAAGATATAAAAGTGATTTATAGGAATGACCCGTCGGCAAAAAACATAGAATTTTTGCTTTATCCCAGCTGGCACGCGATAATTGTTCATCGCTATATTTCGCACCAACTTTACAAAATGAAAATTCCTTTTGTTCCGAGATTAATTTCACAAGTAATGAGATTTTTGACAGGAATTGAAATTCATCCGGGCGCAAGAATTGGAAAAGGATTTTTTGTTGATCATGGAATGGGAACTGTGATTGGCGAGACATCTGAAATTGGGAAGAATTGCGTAATGTTTCATAATGTAACATTGGGAGGAACAGGAAAAGATATTGGAAAAAGACATCCAACAATCGGGGATAATGTTACAATTGGAACAGGTTCAATCCTCCTCGGAAAATTGAAGGTCGGGAACAATGTAAAAATCGGAGCAGATACTTTTATTATAAGCAAAGATGTCCCAAGCAATTGCACTGTCGTCGGAACTCCTGGAAAAATTATCAAATTAAATGGAAAAAAAGCAGATATTGAATTAAAAAATTCAAGGGAGAAAAATGATTCCAAAAATTGAATTTAGATATTCTGATGTGTATGATAGAAATTATAGGAACTCAAAATTTATTCAAAATTATCTAGAAGAAAAAAACCAGAAGTACCCTTCGAAAAAAGAGATTTTGAATTATATAAAAAAGGCAGAAAATATTTGGGAAGAAAAAAGAGAAAAAATATTAAAAGAAATCTCAAAAATTTCTGGATTTGAATGGAAAGAGAAAAGAATAATCTGTTACGTCGTCGGTGTTGGACGGCCATTTTCAGACCCATTAACAATAAGGACTTATGGAAGAAACATAAATCGATTTATTGAAACCTTAACGCATGAATTAATACATCAGATTTTTATTCAAAACAAAAAAGAATATTCTAAATGGAATAATTTTGTATTAAGGAAATATGAGAAAGAGGAGAGATTAACAAAGTCACATATCTTACTTTCCGCAATTCATTGGAAACTTTTAGAAAAATTAAGGGGTAAAATAGCTATTGAAAAAGAGATAAAAAAATATAAGGACTCCCCAGATTATAAAATATCTTGGGAAATTGTTAAAAAAGAGGGAGCAGAAAAAATAATTAAAAAATTCAAGGAGATAACAAAATGAACAAGACAAAAATAACAAAAAAAACAAAGTTGAGTGAGATTTTGGAAAAGAATGAAAATGCAGCAGAGATTTTGTTTGAGGCAGGCATGGGTTGCATTGGCTGTTCAATGGCGATGAGCGAAACAGTTGAAGATGGCTGTCTTGCTCACGGAATGGGCAAAAAAGATATTGAGGAATTAATTAAAAAACTAAATAAATAAAATATAAAATGAACTACACAAAAGAATTATTAAAAAGATTTCAAAATCCGAAATTTGTAAAAGATATTAAAAATGCCGACGGAGTCGGAGAAGTTGGGAATGCTTCGTGCGGGGATATTATGCACCTTGAAATAAAAGTTAAAGACGACAAAATAGAAGATATTGGGTTCAAGACTTTTGGATGCGGAGCAGCAATTGCAAGTTCTGATGTTGTGTGTGAATTAGCAAAGGGAAAAACACTTGAACAGGCAAAGAATCTGAC
>JAGVXJ010000024.1 GCA_018303895.1 Candidatus Pacearchaeota archaeon | reverse complement strand
CGCAATTATTTATCAAATTATTTAATAGTTCATCATAAGATTGTATTTCAGAGTTTTTTAGAGATTTCAATCTTTCAAGAGTTTCAAAATTTATTTGTATTGTTGTTTTTTCCATGTTATATAGTAACTATAACTACTATATAAGCATTTCGGTTATGGGCCTTTTGCTTTTTAGTTATTCATTTTCCGTCGGAGATTTAATTAAAAGAAATTAAACTACTTGTTTAGAATAATCCCAAAGAATGCTGTAAAAATCAAGATATTCTTTTGCGATAACATCATTCTCAATTACAATCGTATGAATCGGATGAATCCAAAGAGTGATATAAACAGAACCGTCGCAAACTATTTGAGTTATCTGAGATGTCTTTGACTGCTGTGTTTTTGGGAGCAATCTTGCTTCTGTAAATTTTAGATTGCTAAGTGTTTTAATTTCTTCAATAGGAAGTTTATAGAATAAAAGTTTTAGTTCAATATGTTTTTTTATTCTTTCAATATGAAACGAATGCATTAACTTATCATTAAGAACATTAAGTATGTTTTCGTTTTCTGCAAGTCCATAAATCCAAACATCTGATTTTTTTTCAAGCAAACTAAATAAAAGACTTTTTACTGCGTTCAATCCTTCGAGGGTGTAAACCTTCGGAGTTTGCCCAGATACATAAGTTGTTTTTATATAATCCATCGCTGATTTAAGATTTTCTAATCTGTCTTTTTGTTCATTAAGAATCATATCAGTAGGCAATGCAGCAAACACTTGCTTTCCTTCTTTGTTAGACAAATAAACAAGATTTCTTTCTTTGAGCTTTGTCAGAGTATCATAGACATTCGCCCGATGCATTCGTGTTCTTTTTGAAACCTGAGTTGCAGTAGATTCTTTATTTTTTAACAAATCCAAATAAATAGTAGTCTGCATTTTAGGTATGCCTACTGATTCAAAAGCTTTAATTATTAGTTCATCAGTCATGATATATTTAAGATAACGAGTTATAAATGTTTTTCGGTTTCAGGTTTAAAGAGATTTTAATGTCGCATTTTGCAGAAAATTTCTTCAACATCAAAACTAATCGTCGTCTTCATCGTCGTCGTCGTCATCATTATCATCGTCTAAATTGGGGATTGTTGAATTTTTTAATTCAGCGGTTTTATTTTCAATTGCACTAACAGAAACTTCCTGATTTAAATCGCCAAGATAAAAAGAAGACAAAAGGGAGTTTGCTGTTGAAGAATGGCTCTTTCCTTTTCCGTCCATGGTGTTAAATATGCTTGTCGCGTCCTTACCGCATCCTTTCACAAGCTCGTTATTGCCTCCGGGGTGAGAACCTGCAAATGAAGTTACATCATAAACTTTACCCTCGATAATCATCCAGCAGTCAGTGAGAGAATTATGTTTTGCAACTTCCACCAAGGTTAGAGTTAAAGAAGCATAATTTCCTGAAGCAAGATTATCTGTTATGCCTGATGAAGATAAAGAATTTGCACCCCCTGCATTTTTTTCAGGAATTAAAATAGTCAGAAAGAAAATTTCAATTATAAAAACCAAAGCAATAATAACTGCAACCAAAAAAATAAGTTTTGTTTTTTTCATTTTTATAATAAGGAAAATTCTTCCAGATTTATTTTATGTTTATTCACCCCATCATTTATTAATTGTTCTTTTAACGAATTCATCATAGACGCAGGACCGCAGATAAATATTTCTGCTTTCTTAAAATCTTTATTGTTCTCTAAAATATATTCAGAATTTAAATGACCTTTCTTAGCGCTTTCATAAAGAAATACTTTTATCTTTTTATTCTTTTGAGAGATTTTGTTCAGTTCATCTAAGAACACAGCTTCTTCCTTTTTTTTCACAGAATAAAAAAGGGCAATCTCTTCAAAATCAAAAGATTCAGGAGAATCGCCAATGCTTCTCAGCATAGATAAAAAAGGCGTGATTCCAATTCCTCCTGCAATAAATATATATCTTTTTGAAGAGCTATTCATAAAAGAAAATTTGCCGTAAGGACCTTCAATTTTTACTTTAATTCCTTCCCTCATATTTTTTAATTCATAAGTATAATCCCCCAGATTTTTTATTGAAAGAATAAGTGTTTTATCTGATGACGAAGAGCTTATTGTAAACGGATGAGTTTCTTTCATCTTCCTTTTGTTAAAACTAACAAACACAAATTGTCCTGGCTTAAACGACAGAGGTTTGCCTGACGGCTCAAGAGTAATTTCAGTTATTTCCCCTAATCTTCTTATTTTTTTTACAAGATAGTCGTGTCTTTTTACAAATGCTCTCCAAAACACAGTCCTGTAAGAATAGGAAATCAACCCGATTGCAAGGAAAAGAATTATGTAAATTTTTAGAAATAAATCATTTGACACGTCGCTGGGAATAAGCAAAACATGAATGCTCGCTAAAATAAAAGAAACCCCCAACAGTTGATGCGAAAATTTCCAATTTTGATATTTCCATTTTGCAAAGAAAGTTATAATTAAAATTATTGTCATAGACAACAGAGCCAAACTCCCAAAAGTAACAGCCGGATTTGAAAAAGGAATAAGAAAAATTAAAGTTGATTTTATTGAAAAAGCGAGAAACTGCGCTGATAAAAACAAAGGATGAAACAATAAGAACACAAAGGCAGTTGTTCCAAAAATATGATGAGCATTAAGAGTTTTATCGAGCCGAAAAAACATTTCTTCAACGAGTTTTATCCTCGTGTTCAGCAGA
Organism: Candidatus Pacearchaeota archaeon; assembly: GCA_018303895.1. Taxonomy (GTDB): domain Archaea; phylum Nanobdellota; class Nanobdellia; order Pacearchaeales; family GW2011-AR1; genus CABMGN01. Next base: position 3,217 of record JAGVXJ010000024.1, on the reverse strand, counting down.
AAAGTAATTGAAAATAAAACTATTCCCGCTAATCCAAATATCTTTCCTATACTTCTCATTGCGCCCGAAAAATTATAGAAAACAAGAGCATTTTCCGAAAACATCAACAAATATATTGAAGGCAAAAACGCCAACGCGAATATAACTGCATAACTTATAATTTTTTTTTGCATATGATTTATAATTTCTGTTTTATAGTTTAAAAATATGCTTCTTCTCAAAATATTTTTAAGAGTATCCCTCATCTCTGAAAAAAGTTTTTTCTTTTTTATTGGAGAAGTCTTCATCTTAGATTAATTCAATAAACAATTTTCTTTTTGCTACAATTATAATAATCAATTCCAAATAACATTTCTTAAATCTCACGAAGGCATTAAGATTTATTGTAGCTTAAAAGTTTTTCTTTTTTTATTGAAAGAATAACATTGTGGCCTATTATTTCTATAAACTCTGCTGGAGCTGTAAGGTCTTTTTTGATGACCCCTCTTCGGATATAAATATTTTTTATTTTGTTCCTATTTCCTAACAATTCAATGTCAGAAACCACCCCAACTTTTGCGCCGATTTTATCAAAGACAGTCATGCCCTTTATCTCATAAACCACTCTTATTTTAAGAAAGATCGCTGCATCAGAAATTCTGTCAATATAATTTTTTCCGATGGAGAGCCCTTTTTTCAGAAAACCTTTATCCACATCTATTCCGATAAAATCAAGATCTATCGGGTCAATAAGAACTTTTTCAACAACTCCTATAAACCTTCCGTCTAAATCAATGACTTCTTTTCCTAAAATGTCGTCAGAAGTTATCGTCCTGTTAAGATTTTTTCCAGATATGCTTTTGCTTTGCATGATAATTTGAATTGAGAAGAATATTTTCTCCAATAGATTTAATATTTGAGATAGCAATTATTATTTCTTTTCTTAATAAAGATTTTACCACCAGCTCCTTGATATCATTTGCGTGTTCTTTTCTTACTATTTTTTTTACCTTGCCGAGAATTTTCCCATTGGTATCCACAACATTTTTTCCTTTTAGCAAAGTTGAAGGATTAATTTTTAGAATAAAAGATTCATGAGACAATCTTTTTATGTATGAGACTCCGATATACAAAGGTTTTTTGAATATTCCTCTTGAAACTAAAATTCCTTCAATGCACATTTTAGTTGGATGGATTCTTATTTGAGATGCTTTCCCGACGATAAAACCATTTTCTGAAATCACTTTTACATTTAGCGAATTTCCTAGATTAAGTGTATTGTCTAAAGAATTTTCTTTTTTTGTTATTCTGTGATGATCTTTCATTATTCAATAAAGGGTTTTTCGGTTTATAAATTAATTCACTATAAAAAAGAATAAAATGATCAATGCATATTTTAATGCAGTTCCCAGAATAGTATAGAAAAATAATCTGTAAATGTTGTATTTGGCGATGCCCAGACCAAAAGTTAAAACAGGAGCCGGAAGAGGCAGGAAATTGAAAATGAACACGCCTTTGCCACCCTGCTTATTTATGAATCTTCTTACCTTGTATAGTTTTCTTTTTGAAACAATATGCAAAAAGAATTTATTCAGCCTTGAACCAAGATAATAATTAACAACTTGAGAGAGTAAATATCCTGCGTTGACTGTTAACAAAGAGAGAAACATAGAATTGCCTTTTAGTAATCCGTAATAAAAAAATATTTCCTGAGGCAGCGGGATAAAAAATAATCCTCCTGCAAAACCCGTGTAGAATAATCCGGTAGGCGTAAGCGCTTTTACTTCTTCAATAACCACGCTTTTTATAGATTCTATAAATGGGATGTTAGAACCTAAACTGCCAAAAGTATCTGTAAAAACCACCACAACTCCAACTAAAATTATAAACACAATTAAACCTGTCAGAAAAACTTTTATTTTATACTTATTGGACGTTTCTGCTATATAATATAAATTTTTTTGCATGAAACAATTAATAAAAAGAGCCTAATAAATCTTTTTTATATCAAAAACAAATCTGACAACAATTGCAGGATTCCATAAATCAGGAACCAGGCAGCCACAATATAATTTAAAGACTTTGGCCACACAAGGATGATTATGCCGAAAATTATCGCAAGAATAGCAGATATTGTTAAAGTTATTGCAACCATAATTAGACCAGGAAATCTGCCTTTATATAATTTTTCTTTTTTGAAGTATCTCCCAGCAAAGGGAAAACTTAAAAACCTTTTTTTATTGGTTCAATTATGAAAAATAAATCAATGCCCATATTTTTAATTTTTATTTTGGGTTTTGCAGTCATAAGCGCGGTTGGTCTGAATGCTGAAACCAGCCTTAATGCAAATGTCGGACTTGATACTGGAGCGAAAATAGGAAGTGATGTTAATGTAAATTCTGGGATCAATGTTAATTCTAATACTCAAAGTTCAGGCAGTGTTTCTTTGTCTGACGGAAACATAATTTCTGTCCAGTTGTCGTCACAAGAGGCGCGGACTAAAGCAGAATCCGAGTTGGATGTTGAGGATTGCTCAAATTGTGAAATCAGTCTTGTAGAGATAAATGTCAAGGGCGAATCAAGGGCGGTTTACAGAGTTACAGCCGAGAAAGAAGCAAGAGTTTTTGGTCTCTTTAAAACAACCATGAATGTTTACATGGATATTGATGTTGAAACCAGCACAGTGATTGCTGTGCACAAACCTTGGTGGGTTTTTTTAGCAAGTGAATCAAGTGCAACAGTTGATTCTGAAAGCGAGACAGAAGGGAGTGCTTCTGTAAATTCCGAGATTGATGAAGACTGGTGTGATGATTCTTACGCATCAGAGATTTATTCTCAGACTCAGGCAAGCGCTCAGGTTGATGACTATAATATTATAGAAGCAAAGAGTTTGGGATTTGTGGATTACAATGGACAAAAAGCATGTCATGTTTATATCAAGACTGAATTTAATTCTAATGGCAAGGAAGGGACATCTGAAACAGATATTTACAGTTATTCAGAATTCAAGAGCAATGAAGATTTGGACGCTACAATTATTTCAAAAACAAACATAGACGGTCAGCTTAATGATTACACATACAAATTCAAAAATGGAATTTGTGTCAGCGGAAACGGTTGCAGTTTAGCTGAATAATTTTTAATAATTTATTTTAGTAAATATTTTTAATATTTCCAAAATTAAATCTCCTACATAAAATTTATATAAAGCAAACGATAAAAATAATTATGACAAAAA
>JAGVXJ010000023.1 GCA_018303895.1 Candidatus Pacearchaeota archaeon | reverse complement strand
TTTCTTTGGATAAAATAACCCCAAAAATGAATCCTATTCTGAATCTTTTAGGAAGTCTTGATTCTTCTTATTTGAAGAATAAACGAAAAACCAAAAATACTTTTTTTCATCTTTTTATGGTTGGTTCTCTTTCTGAATATAGAAATCAAGGTATAGTAAAGAGACTGATAAAAAATAGTTTAGTCTTAGCAAAAAAGAATAAATATAAAACTGCTTTAAGTGAAGCGACGAATTTGAAATCCCAAAATCTTCTGGAAAAATTTAATTTTAAATTTGTTAAGAAAGTAAAATATTCTGATTTTAAATTTAAGGGAGTTTATTTTTTTAAGAATATTGGGGAAAAATATTGTAAATTAATGGAATTGAAAATTCTTTAACATTTTACGGTCTTCTTTGTGGAAGCCACCATTTTGAGAAATCTTCTTTTTTTTGTTCAACAACTGGTTTTTCTTCTTTTGGTGGTTCTTTTATCTTTTCTTCAGTAAAAACTTTTTGTAATTCTTCTAATTCTTCTTTCGTTGCTTTTTTCCTTGGTGATTCTGGACTTTCATTGTCGTAAATTGGAAGAAGATTAATTAACTCGTGCCCCATAATATTTGTGCTGAATGGTCTAACTTCTTTTGTGCCAAGTATTGTTTGCATTTTTGAAATCATAAATTTTACAAAATCAAAAGTTTTTTGGGGCAAATCTGAATTTTTAGAGACGTGAGTTTTTGGGATGATTATTGCGTGTCCTCGAGATATTGGATTTAGTTCAAGAACTGCAAGACTCGTTTCGTTTTCTCCTACTTTGTATGAGGGGATTTTTCCTTCGACGATATTACAAAAAACACAACTTTGAGTGGATGATTGGGCTTGAGCTGGTTCTCCTTCCACCGAACTTGGACTCTCAAAATTTTCAGGACCTAACAAGTTATTTTTTATTAAAAATTCTTCAAGCTGTTGAGCGTTCAATCCGGCAATATATTCTTGTGTTTCTTCCCTTTTCTCTTCGGGAAAATTTGCTATTTGTTGAAAAAGTTGTTCTTTTATTACTTTAATTTGTTCTTCATTTAGTGTCATAAGTTCTCAAGAAAAAAAGAGTTAATATATTTTGTTGTGGGAAAATCTTACTAATTGTTATTGGCTATCTGACTATTCCACCATTTAACAAAGTTTTCTCTTTGTTGGGCTATTTCTTGATCAAAACAACCTGCACTTTGTTTAAAATAGTGTTTATCACAACAATGACTATAATATTCAATATCTCTAAAGACAACTGGTTTTTTGCAATACTTACAATCATGAATTGAATTCTCTTTTGGGTTGTGATCCATCTATCCTCTAATACTAATTACTTTTTAAGAATTTATATTTAAAACAATAACCCTTTCAAGAATTATTTTGGATTGCACTTGATTCCCACATACATATAAACCCATTGAACACACTCCCCGCTATTTTGTTGTTCATAATTTGGTATTATTTGTAAATAACTGGTGTCGCCTATCTGGTCCACCCTGCCATATGATTGATAACCCAAAATTTTTCCCTCTAATGCACTAATTATATATGATGTGTCTTGTTCATTTCTACGCGTTTCATTTTTCCATTGGAGTTTTATATTTGGTGAAGTTAGTAGGAATATTCCCTTCACTTTGTCCGCAATTTCTGAATCATACTTTTCCGCTAATTCATCAAAAAAATTTCCTAATTCTGGAAAATTTTTCAAGAATTTTAAATTCCATTTATTTTTCTTCCTCTCTTCCTTTAATCTGGAATAGAAACTCATATCTTTCTTAATCTTTAATACTTTTTAATAATTTATATTTAGAAATATTCCTTTACTCTATGGCTCTGCTCGCGACAGGATTCATATGTTTTACATTTCAAAAATTATTCTGTTCATCCTATAGCTCTACTCACCATTGAATTCGCTTTTTAGAATTTCCAATTTGCTTGGCTTATCCAATGGCTCGTCTCATATCTAGAATCTGCGTCGAAGTAACGTGCTTTACTCTTCCGAGAGCTTCTTCAATTGGTTCAAGTGGTTCTTGTTCTGGCAACTGAAAATAAACATCCACTGCTTTTAATCCAAAAGCAATTGGGTCTTCTTCGAATCTTGGACTCTTGCCTTTTCCTTTCTCAATGATTTTCGTTGCTTCCTTTTTTATTTCTTCCAAATTCACTGAAGGTGATTCAGGCATTAATCTTATTTTTACTAATACTATTCCCATATTAATTTTCTGTAAAAATAGTTTATAAGTGTTTTGTATCTTTTCAAAGACTATAAATGCTTATAAACTTAAAAATTTTTTTTCTTATATGGGTGATGAAAATTATCTAAAGTTACTTGAGAAGGTTTCACGAGTTTCAGGAATAGACAAAACTGAAATCGATCGTCGGGTTACGGCTAAGCAAGCAAAACTTTCTGGGCTAATAAGTAAAGAAGGTGCGTTACAAGTTGTTGCCGCTGAACTTGGAATAAATTTTGAAAATGAAAAGTTCAAAATAGAAGAACTCGTCGCTGGAATGAGGAAAGTTAATACTTTAGGAAAAATTATTCGTGTTTTTCCAGTTAGGGAATTTACTACAAAAAACGGAGAAAAAGGAAAAGTGTTGAATTTTATTATTGCCGATGATACTTCTAATATTAAAGTTGTTTTGTGGGACACTAATCATATTGGTCTTTTTGAAAATGGTTCAATCTCTGAAGGAAGTGTTGTTGAAATTTCAAATGGGAGCATGAGAATGAATGAAGTTCATCTCGGAAGTTTTTCAGAATTTAAACCAAGTAATCAGATTTTTGAAAAAGTAATTACTGAAAAAGTTTGTTCTGAAAAGACAATTGTCAACTTAAATATAGGTGATTCAGCGAAGGTTAGAGGATTTATCGTTCAAATTTTCGAACCGAAAGTTTTTCATGTTTGCCCTGAATGTAAAAAGAAAGCAAGTCCTGAAGCAGATGGTTTTGTTTGTGTTGCTCATGGAAGAGTGCTTCCAGAAAAAAGAGCATTAGTAAATCTTGTTTTAGATGATGGAAGCGGGACTATCCGAGCAGTTTTATTTCACGATTCTCTTTCTTTACTTGGAATTAATCTTTCTGATGAAGCAGAAGTTTCTTCTCAAAAAAGAAGGGCTCTTTTAGGTAAAGAACTTTTCTTTTCAGGAAATATAAAAATGAACTCTTATTTTAACAATCCTGAATTTTCCGTCGACAAAGTTGAAGAATGTGATGTAGAAACTCTTTTGAAAAAATTTGAAAACTAATCTTTCAAACTTCTTTTATGAAAAGATTTATTAACCTATTTGTATTTTTATAATTCATGCCGTTCGAAGGATGTGGTGAACTTGAGGAATCTTTAGAGGATGAACCTCCCGATATTTTTGACGAAGATAAAGATATTTTTCTTTTACACGACCTTGAAAATCCATTAACCGATAAAACAGTTCATGTCGAGGATGGTGTTGCCTACAAAGTGATTGGTGGTGGGTCGATTGTCTTGGGTGATGTTGATGTATTTGGAAAATTGCATAAAAGATTTATTGAAAAGAAAGATAATTTAGAATATAGAGAAAAAGAATATTCTGATAAATAACAATTTTTTATTTTAATTTTTTTATACCTTTTTAATTTAATTGATCTCATGGTATATTTTTAAACTTCATAAACTTAGTTTTGCTATGGCGTTTTTTATTAATAAAAAAGGATATCCAACAAATAAAGCGACAGATAGGGCAGTTCACAGAGAAGTTGCTGAAAAAAAGATTGGTAGACCATTAAGAAAACATGAAGTAGTTCATCATAAAGATGGAGATAAAAAAATTTTAGTAGAAATAATCTAAGAGTCACAAGTAGAAGTTATCATTCAAGATTACACTCAAGATATAAATATTAATTAGATAAATTAATCAATTCCAACCATTTATTATTTTTATTCTATTTGATGTTTGTTGTCAATTCAGATGGAGTTTTTCCTTTTAATACTAAATGTTTTCTAATAAAATTATAATGAACTTCAAAATCTTTCATTAAAATATTTTAATTTTTGCAATACTACAAATTCTAAAACTATATTCGGAAAACAAATAATCTTTATAAACAGAAAGAGATTTTGTTTCTTAATGGCGAAAAAAGATTCTGAGGAAGTTGAAGAAGTTGAGACTTCGGATGATGAAGAAAAAAAATCTAAGAAAAAAAAGAAAGAGACTGAAGAAGAAACAAAAGCTGAACCGCAATTGACTGATCTTCCGGGAATTGGACCGGCTGTTGCTTCAAAACTTGAATCGGCAGGAATTTATGATTTAATGTCTCTGGCGGTTATGTCTCCGACGGTGCTTGCAGATATTGCTGGAGTTGGTGCGGCTGTTGCGAGGAAAGCAATTCAATCAGCGAGAAATTTACTTGATTTGGGTTTTCAAGATGGAATGGAATTTGCAAAGAAGAGAGAAAAAGTTTCTTATATTACGACGGGAAGCAAAGCATTGAATGATTTACTGGGTGGGAGAGGAGTAGAAAGTAAGGCAATTACTGAAGCTTATGGCGCGTTTGGAAGTGGTAAAACTCAGCTGGGACTTACACTTGCTGTGAACGCGCAGTTGCCTTTGGAAAGGGGTGGAACGAATGGAAAAGCAATTTTCATCGATACTGAAGGAACATTCCGTCCGGCGAGAATAAGACAAATTTCTGAAGGGCTTGGATTAAATCCAGAAAATGTTTTGAGAAATATTCTTGTTGCAAGAGCTTTTAACAGTGATCATCAGATTTTACTTTTAGAAAAAATTTCAGAGATGATAAAAAAAGGAGAACCAATCAGACTTTTGAGTTTATGTTACAAATCAAGTTATGGCAAATCCTGCAATGATGTTTGGTGATCCGACGACGGCAATTGGTGGAAATATTGTTGGACATGCTTCAACTTTCAGAATGTATTTCCGTCGGGGAAAACAAGGAAGTCGTGTTGCAAAATTAATTGACTCACCCAATCTTCCAGACAATGAATGTGTTTTCTTCGTCGGAGAAGCTGGTGTAAAGGATGAGTAAAATGGACAAAAATGAATTATCAAAACTACTGAAAAAATATCATGAATATTTTTCTTATATGTGTCCAGAAGATGACTCGAAGCTTACTTCTTTAAGCCTTGCTCCATACTATATCTCTAAAGGTAAAAATTTAAGATGTCCTAAATGTCACAGAATGTATTTTTTTAATGAAGCGAATATTCTGTTTGATAGAGAAAAAGCGCATACTCGTCTTGAACAAATTTTTAAAGAAGAAGATGAACTGGTTGATTTGATTGGAAATAAAGCTCTTCCTTCGGCTTAGATAATTTAATAAATCTATTTTCTCGTCTATTTTTATTGCCTTTATAGTTTAACGGATAGATAGAAATTTCAGAATAAATTTCTTCAAGTCCATTAACTATAAACACAAGCCCTTATAGTTTAACGGATAGAATACTTCGTTGCGGTGAGCCCTTTCTCTTTTTTAACGAAAAGAGAAAGCCCTCGGGGAAAGAGAAAAACTAAATAGCTTTTAGGAGAAAAGAACGAACAAGTTCGTTCAAAAAATCTCCTGAGATTTAAAGAAAGCCCTCGGGGAAAGAAAAGAAACCGATAGCTTTGCAGAACGCAAAATCGAAGTGATCGAGGTTCAATTCCTCGTGGGGGCGTTTTAGGAATTGAACTTGTTTGATTTATATAAAAAATTTTATTATTTTTTTCTGAAACATTTTTCAAATTTTTTTTGTTAAAAAGATTCAAGAAATTGAATTGATTTAATTAAATTTTAATTTTCCGTCGGAGATTTATATATTTTGTTTATTTTTCTTTTTAACTAACAGTTGAGTAAGATTTATAAACTATATTTTGATTATACTTTTTAAAGATGGTGAAGGAAAGATTTATTCTGGGCGGAATTATTGCAGTTATGCTTGTAGCTTTAGTTTATTCGGCAGTCACAGTAGTTAATTCTGATGGTTCTTCAACACTTGTCATATCTGATGATACCTCTTTCATATTAAACTTTTCAATTAATGCAACTAATGCTGGTCTTGCAGGAAATATAACTGCTGTTGTTGTAATCTTAAATGTGTCAGGCAATTATTATAATCTTAGTGCAAGTCCGTTATATGCTAATACTACTGCTTTGACTGGTTTAAACATGTCTTTTACAAATTCTTCGACGATTATTAACTGGACAAATAATACCAGATACTTATCTAATATTTCAGTTGGTGACGCAAAAGTTTATTATTGGGTTAATCTTACTGCGTTTAAACCAGTGAAATATGGGAACATTTCAATAGAAATTTATAGTAATGGAACTGTTACTTATCTTAAGAATACAAATATTACAGTACATGTTAATGATACTTTTAATGTTGATTATCTTGCAAGTGCTCCGGCTGATGGCTCGAACTTATCTCAAGGTTATTTATATGGGGCATTTAATATAAGTGGAAATGAGACTGCAGTTAGTATTAATGTAACCTTATCAAATGGGACTGGTGGCGGAAGTGTTGCTTTTTCGAATTATTCTGCGAGTAATGGTGTGTATAGCTTAGCTAATGCAACTGGATATCTCTTTAATTTTACAAATCTTGCTGATGGAACTTATTATCTTAATGTAAGCGTAAATAGTACGAGTTTAGACAAAAATATTTCATTGACTAGGACCTATAAAATAGATCAAACTGGACCAGTTTTATCCCTTACTAAGTCTTCTTCTACATTAAATACAATTATTCTTGTTGCAACTTGTACTGATTCGGTTTCAGGTGTTAGTGGTGGGTGTACAACTATTTCAAGCACATTAGGAGTTGTTTCTGGTGATGAAATAAGTGGTATAGCTTGTGGTACAACTGTTACTGTCACTCTCAATGCTTCAGACTATGCTGGAAATACTGCTCAAACAAGTACTGATATGGCAACAAGTGCATGTTCAACTGGTGGTTCTGCAGGTGGTGGAAGTTCAACTACTTTGGCATGGACTAATACTTATGTTATTGACGCAACTCAGTTTAGTTCTGGTTATTCAAAAGATCTTGGTGCAAAAACAAGAGTTCAATTTAAACTTGGAACTGAAACTCATTCAGTTGGGGTAAAAAGTATTTCTGGAAATTCAGCAGTCATAGAAGTTGCTTCAACGCCTCAAGAAGCTACAATGAATGTTGGAGATGAAAAGAAATTTGACTTGAATGCCGACAGATACTACGACTTGAGTGTTAAACTTAATTCAATTGCTAACGCGAAAGCAAATGTTTCAGTAGTTAAAATTAATGAAGCTGTTCCTGAGGGAGCTGAGGCTGGCGAGACTCCTGGTGCAGTTGACGAAACTGAATCTCAACCAGATGGTGTTTCAAAATCTAATTTGGCTCCTTGGATAATTGTATTGATTATTGTTGTAGTGGTTGTTGTTGCTTTGGTTATAATCAAAAATAAGAAAAGAAAATAATCTTTTAGTGAGTTTTTTAAACCTTAATTTTCTTTCTGGTTTATGACAATATATTTTATTACTGGAAATGAAAAGAAATATCTTGAAGCAAAAGAAATTGTTCCTCAACTGATTAGAATGAATGTTGATCTTCCTGAAATTTAGGAATTGGATGCAAAGAAAATTATTTGTGAAAAGCTTTTGGCTACAAGAAAAATTCAGCAAGGAGAATTTATTTGTGAAGACACTTCAATTTATTTGGACTGCTTAAATGGTTTTCCGAGTCCGTTAATAAAATGGCTTCTTCAATTGCAAAAGGTCGAAGGAATTTATTCTTTAGTTGATAAATACAAAAATTACAATGTTCTTGCAAAAACAATTGTTGGTTATACCGATAGAAATTTAGTAGAATATTTTGAAGGAAAACTCGAAGGAAAAATTGTTTCTCCTCGTGGGAAAAGAGACTTTGGTTGGGATCCAATTTTTCAACCAAAAGGATTTAATAAAACTCTTACAGAGATGACTCTCGACGAGAAAAATCAGATAAGTATGAGAAGAAAAGCTTTTGAAAAACTCAAAAATTATTTGGATTCTTGTAAAAAATAAAATCTGTTTACTTCCGACGACAAAAGTTAATTTTGTAAATATTTATAAACCCTTTTTACTAATTCTATTTTAGAAAGATGGTGAGAAAGGAATTTATTTTATCTTTATCAATGATTTTTTTAGTTTTTGCAAGTTTGGGATTTGCCTCTGCTTGGGTTTTTAACGGAACGGTTTATGATGTTGATGGCAATGCACTAAATAATACTCTGGTTAATATCACTCTTTATACTATGGGTGCTCAAGGCCCGGCTCTTCTTGGATCTAATTCAACAACATCAAATTCTTCTGGTTGGTTTAATGTTTCAGTTTCAGAAAATATTAGCTATATGTACAAACCAATAATACAACATTTTAATTCAAGCAATAATGATTTGGATTTTATTGGACAATCTCTTCCCGCATTTCCTTATGCAGAATTTGTTAATATGTCTGACATGAATTTTTATCTACGATCTGCTGGGACGATAAATATTACTGCAATCAATTCTACAGGAGATAGAATTTCATTTAATTATATGGTAAAGGATACCGCCTTGGGTTATGACATTGCTTCAAATTGGCAATCAACAGTTAGTGAAGCGGTTATTTATGTGCCTAGAGAACGAAATTATTCAATTATGGTTTATCCTCAACAAAGTTTGCCAGTTAGTTTCAACTGGAATAATTTTTCTTCGACGAATTCTTATACTTTTGGACAGAGTTTGTCTACTTATAATTCTACAACCCATATTTTGAAAAAACGATTTAATTGTACTGAAAGTATGGTGAGAGTTACAGGGTATTTGCAAAATACAAGCGGAGATGATTTTACAGATTACAATGAATTCACCTTGGTTCCTTATCTTTTAGAACCCGGAAATATGATCTTCTTTGATCAAGGAAATCTTCCATGGAATATGAGTGCTTGGACAGGACAGACGGACGAGTACAATTTAACCACGGGGTGGTATAATGTTTCTCTTCCTGCTCCCGCTGAATCTACGAGTTATATTCTGTTTGCTACAGCGAGAAATGGTTCTAGTTATTTTGGAGGGTATAAGAATGTAAGCTTGAATTATGGTGCCTCTCCAATTCAGCATAATCTTACTGCCTATTCTTTGATGGGAAGTAATTGGGGATTGTCTAATGGAAATATTTCTATGCATTCTGCTTCTGGGTGGAATCAATTAAACATTTCTTCTGCACGACAAGGATTTAATTTGTTAAATTCTTCTGGTGATTTAATCACAAATATCAATGCTCATCTAGAAATCAAAGTTGACTATTCTAATTATGGTGCAGTAGAGTTTACTTTCATGAAAGACATTTCTTCTTCAATAGGGACATTTTTTCTACCCCTGATAAACAATACTGGTGTGAAAAAAATGAGTATCTATAGTCAGAGTTTTTCTCCTAAATCTATTCCGTCAATGAGTGTCAGTGGAATTTTTTCTAATCCAAATATTACTATGACCTCGTTTAACCCTGGAGACATCGACGGTGCTCTAACTACTTCACAAATATCTGTAACTATTTACAAATCGAACTCAACCTGTGATGTTCCAAATCCTCCCTCTGTTTGTATTTTAACCGCATCAGCTGCTATGGATAGTTTCAATCCACTTTCCGCAATAATCGCTGGGGGGAAAATAAGTTTTAGAATGGGTTCCGGAAATCTTTTTGTTCATTATGTGAATGTTGATATGCTTGCTTCTGGTCCTCCTGATGCTTTGTTTGAAAATGATGCTGGGGCGAGTGATTCATCTGCGACTTTTTCAAATGCAGTTAAATTTGGTTCTGGTGGTCCGACAATATATGATTATGTCTTAGTCTCTATGCCTTACTCTGAATCTTCGGGAAGTGGGTTGAATGATTCTGATACTGTTTCAATGGTCATTCCAACATTTTATGGCGAAGATTCTAATGGGAATTTGAACTGGACTTCACCAATATGGGTTGGCTCGACTAATGGAACAAATGTGTCTGCATTCGCTGGAAATTATTCTCACTACTCTGTTCGTCAAAGTGAGTGGCAATATTTAATGAGTAGTTCGGTTTGTGCCTCAACTTCAACAGGTACTTCTCCTTTAACTTCTACAAGTCCTTGTGCAATTGATACTTCTAACAATCGAGTTTGGATTAGACTTCCTCATTTTTCTGGTACCGCACCAAGTATCAGCGGAAGCATTCTTTCTTCTGATTCGGGGAGTACAACTTCTCCATCGGGTGGTGGGAGTAGCCCTTCTACAACTTCAGTTTGGGCTAACACTTATGTTTTAGACTCAGTTGATTTTTCTTCTATGTTAACTTTAACAAAAGATCTTGGCATAAAAAATAGGATTAAACTAAAAATTGGGGGGGAAACACATTATGTTGGTGTTCTATCTGTTTCGGAAAGTTCTGCTTTAGTTGAAGTTTCCTCGAGTCCAATCAATTCAACTCTTCAAATTGGTGAAGAAAAAAAATTTGATGTTGACGTTAATGGAGTTTATGACCTGATTGTTAAACTTAATTCAATTGAGGGAAATAAAGCAAACCTGACCATTAATTACATTCAAGAATCAATTCCAGAAAATAAAAGAATGACTGACAATAATGCTCTTGAGCAAGACTATTCTCCAAAAAGTAGTATTAAAAGTAAGTCAATTCTTTTTATTTTATTAGTCATTGCTGTTGCAGTTGTTCTTGGAATAACTTTCTTAGGAAGAAAAAAGAAATAAATTTTTGGATTTATTTCACTGACACTCGCTGACGCGGTCGCTTCGCGTGAAAGTAAGAAAACAAAAATTAAAGTTTTCTTTCATAGACGCTCGCCAACGTGGTTGCTTCGCGTGAAGAAATAAATTTTTCCGATTTATCTAATCTTATTTAACTTTCCGAAATCATAGACTTTGCCGGTTTTTTCATCAATTAAATAAGTT
>JAGVXJ010000022.1 GCA_018303895.1 Candidatus Pacearchaeota archaeon | reverse complement strand
CGCCGCGCAAATACTGCGACATCTCAGGCATAAAGTCCGGCCTGCCTCCCTCTAAATCCGGCCTGCCCCACGGCGGAGCCAAAAAAACCGCTATCGAGCCGACCGTGCCCAGCGGGGCAGCTTTGGGATGCAATCTCATGCGCGCCGCCACCTCGCTTGCGTGCTGTATAGCGTTTGCGGCGGCTTTTTTTATGTTCGATGACAAAAGCGCGCCGGTAACTCTCGAACCAAGCGGCGCGTGCGAGCGCATCTCGCCGAAAAGTTTCGGTTGTTTGTATTGCTCTATCTGCGCAAGCGCGGAGCCGGCGGAGCCGTTCTCAACATCGAGTATAAGAACGGTCTTCATTAAGTTATTCTAGCACCGCTTTTATTCTGCGTATTCCTGAAGCAGATGACTCTTCCTTCAGAATCTTAAACTTTCCAAGTTCTCTCGTGTTGCTGACGTGAGGTCCAGTGCAGATTTCTTTTGAAAACCACTTGCTTGAATTCTTTGAATCTTCGACAGTATAAACAGAAACCATTTCAGGATATTTTGTTCCGAATTCGGCTTGAGCTCCGGATTTCATTGCTTGCTCCAACGGAACTTCGACTCGATGAACATTCAATCCTTGCTTTATTTTTTCATTAACTAATTTTTCAGTTTCTTTAATTTCTTCGTCAGTTAATTTTCGCGGAAAAGAAAAATCAAATCTTAATCTTTCTGGAGTTATGTTTGAACCTTTTTGTTTTAAGTTTTTGTCTTTCAAAACTGTTCTTAATGCTTCATTTAAAAGATGCGTCGCTGTGTGAAGTTTTTTTGTTGCTTCAGAATCATCGGCCAAACCTGATTTGAACATTCCTGCCGATGATGTTCTGCTTAAATCCTGATGTTTTTTAAATTCCTGATTGTATTCTTCCAAATCAACAGTTAAACCTTTTTCTTCTGCAAGTTCTTCAGTCATTTCAATCGGGAATCCATAACTTTGGAAAAGCAAGAATGCTTCTTTACCCGTAACAATTTTATCCTGTGCAATTTTTTCAAACATCTTCAAACCTTTTTCTAAAGTCTGATTGAATTTATTTTCTTCTTCGTCTAATTGTTCAACGATGAATTTATGATTTCTCTGAAGTTCAGTGTAATCCACATAAATTGGAATTATCACTTTTGCAACTCTGCTTGTGAAATTTTCTTTTATTCCTAATTTTTTTCCGTAACGAATTGCTCTTCTAATTAACCGTCGAATAATATATCCTTGAGAATTGTTTGATGGTTTTATTTGATGGTCGTCTCCGAGGATAAAAACAGATGCCTTGATGTGGTCGGCAATTATTCTCATCGATTTTTCATTTCCATTATATTTCTTTCCGGAAAGTTTTTCTATTTCTTTTATTATTGGTTGCCAGACATCTATAAGATAATTATCTTCAAAACCATTTAAGATGCATAATGTCCTTTCTACACCACCACCAAAATCTACATTTTTTTGATTTGCTAAAACATATTTTCTGTTTTTATCTTTTACATACTGCATCAAAACATCGTTCCCAATTTCTACCCAGTTATTATCTTTAGGATCAAATTTTTTAGGTGCTTTGTCTTTTCCTCTCCAAAGAAATTGTTCTGTTGATGGTCCACACGGGCCTATTTCTCCTGCTGGACCCCACCAATTATCTTCGGCTTCTAAAACTCCTTCGGGCATGTATGCAATTCTTTCTTTTGGAATTCCTAATAATAACCAAATATCAAAAGATTCCTTATCCTTTGGAATTTCCGGAAATCTTTTGTCTCCACCAAAAACAGTTACGGCATATTTCTCTAAAGGAATTTTTAAAATTTTATTATGGAATTCAAAAGTCATTTTTATTGCTTCTTCTTTAAAGTAATCTCCCAAACTCCAATTTCCCATCATCTCAAAAAATGTATGGTGATAAGTATCTCCAACTTCGTCGATATCAATTGTCCTGATGCACTTTTGTATGTCAACTAATCTTTTTCCAAGAGGATGTTTTTGCCCAAGCAAATATGGGACTAATGGAACCATCCCTGCGTTGATAAATAATAAAGTCGGATCGTTTTCTGGAATAAGCGACGCTGACGGAAGGTGATGATGATTCTTTGATTTAAAAAATTCAACATACTTTTTTATTAACTCTGCACGTGTTATCATAAAGTCTATAGAAAATTGGATTTTAAAAAATGATTGGTGCTTTCTTATTTTGTTTTATTTCTAACTTTCGATTTAATTTTTATCTTCTTTTTTTGTTGCTCACTATTCCCCCCAATTTCTTACACTGAAGTCTTCTTTCCCCGCTCCCATTGTCCTTATGTTGTGAGCAACTCAAAATATTTTCAAATCTCTCCAAAATAGAATTTTTAAAATTCCATAAACACCAAAATGAAAAAATATTTATGTCGTTCGCGATAGAAATAAAAATTATTTGGTTTAGTTAATCTATTTTGTTTTACTTTAAAGAATTCAATCTTTCCTGAATCTCGCGAAGTTGAGCATCCAAGTCGTTTGTTGATTTTTCATCCGCCACATGTTTTTCAAAGTGGAATACACTTTCGCTATCTTGATGAGGATGTTCTGCTTTCATGAATCTTGGAATCTTGACTTCTGGAAAAACTTTTTCCATTTGAATTATCGTCGTTGAAAGATGTCGCACAAGGAGATGGAGACTTACTTTTTTCTTAAGTTCCATTGTTCTTAATTTATGATAATTTTTCATCACGTTGCTGATTCTGACTAAATTTGCCTCGCTGAGAAGAATATCTTTTTTTGATTCAAGTGCTTCCTTGTAATCCATTCTTACATGAAGCGGATTTGCTTTCGCACCTTCTTCTTGCTTTTTTATTTTTACTAATTTCTTTTTCATTCTATTCTAGAAAAAATTTCGCGGTCTACTTTTTCAATCTGACTTTTGATTGTGGTTATCTGTGATTCCCAATATTCCAATTCTTTTTCTTCTTCCTCTTTTACTTTTCTAATATCTTTCAATGTTCTTTCAATTGAATTAATTTCTGATTTTGCTTTATTCAAAAGGTGCATGCTTTCTTCAAACTTGTCAAGTCTTATGAAAACAGGTTCATTCTTTTTCATTTTAGAAAATGCTTCCGGAATTTCCATTTCTTGGGCAATTGGCATCACCATTGGTTTCATAGTTTTTGGTATTGGCCTTGAATCTATTTCTCGCGTGAATTGTTTGCCTAGAGACTTTGGCATCGTCCATCCCGTCCCTGTTTCTTCAGGATACGGAAAAGATTCATTTCGCCCGAAATCTCCTCCCTCTTTTTCCCCAGGTAAACCACCAACAGCATCTTTTATTGCGTTTTGTGAAAATTTGTTTCCGAAAGAATTATCAGGATATTTTGGAAGAGGAGATTTTTGCGACGGCATATATTCTTTCTCGTCGTAGATTGTTGGTAATTCTGGAATTTGAGAATAATCTTGAATAGGGGGAAGTTCTGGCAACGGGGGAACGCCAGCATTCTGAACTTTTCCAGTTTCTTCAGCTCTTTTTTTATTAAAAATTCCCATCTTTTATTATAATCTAATATACACTAAATACAATACAGGTTTAAAAATGTTTATTTTTTATCAACGGGAGCAACCGAAAACTATTTAACTGAATTTATTATTTAGTTTTATCATGCTCAAAGATTTATTAAAAGAAGTTGTTAATTCTATCGTCGGTAAACAGGCTGAAGGAGTTGTTGATTTGCTTTATGATAGCAGTTATATTAATGAATTTATCATTGCAAAAAAATTGGACGTTACAATAAATCAGGCAAGAAATTTTTTGTATAAACTTTCCGATTTCGGTTTAGTAAGCTCGATAAGGAAAAAAGATAAGAAAAAAGGATGGTATACTTATTTTTGGAAAATTGAAACTCTAAAATCTTTGGAATTTCTCAAGGGAGTTTTGCAGAGGAATATTAATAATCTTAATAGTCAATTGAATAGTAGAGAAACAAAACAGTTTTTTGTTTGCACTCGATGCAATGTTGAATTAAATGAAGAAGGTGCACTGCTAAACAATTTTATTTGTCCAGAATGTGGTGATGTTTTTCAACTTAGAGACAATTCAAAATTAATTAAGGAAATGAAAAAATCCATCGACAAGGCGGAAAGCGAATTGAAAGCAGTGAATGACGAAATTATTATTGAATCAGCTAAGGTAGAAAAGAAACATGTGTCTGAAATGAAACGTGGTGAGAAAAAGAAGTCTAAAGAGCGGGCTAAAAATCGAGAGAGATCGAAACAAGAAAGAGTTAAGAACAAGAAGAGTTCTGCTGGAAAATTAAAAGATTCTTCCAAAAAGAAACTTGTTAAAAAAGAAAAGAAAAAAACTGCTGTTGTAAAGAAGAAAAAGAAATGATAAATTATAATTTGCAAAAAAAGGGAAATTTTCTTTCCGGATTGAGTTTGTCGACGAAAATAATTATTTTTAATTCAATTGTTTATTTTGTTCTTTTAATTTTGTATTCAGTTTATTCTCAAGACAAAGTACTTAATTTTCTAGCTATAACCCCCAGCAGTTTTTTATCGGGAAGTCATCCTTGGACAATTTTGACTAGTGTTTTTGTTCATGCCAGTTTTTTTCATATTTTTGCAAATATGTTTTCTTTATTTTTTCTCGGAAGATTTCTTGAGCAAATTATTGGAAAGAAAAGATTTTTTTGGGTTTATTTAGTCGCGGGAATAGTTGGCAGTTTATTTTTTGTTGCTTCTGGAATTTTATTCAATAATTTAAACACTCCTGCCGTCGGTGCTTCGGGTGCAATTTTTGGTTTGCTGGGTGTTCTTGCAGTTTTAGTTCCAATGTCAAGAATTTATCTTATTGTCGGTCCACTAATTTTAATTGTTGTAGAAGTAGTTCTTGGAAGTATTCTTCCGTCGGGATTTGTCCCAATTGTTAGTCTTGTTGCAAATCTTTTGATGATAGTAATGATTATTTCACTTTTTTCTTTTAGTCGTTCAATGAAAAAAATTGCTCTTCCTGTCGAACTTCCAATGTGGTGTTTGCCTATAATTGCGATTGTTCCATTGACAATACTTAGTTTTATCGTTCCACTTCCTATTGGAAATTCCGCGCATTTCGGCGGTTTGGTTATTGGATTGATTTACGGACTTTATCTTAGAAAAAAATTTCCAAACAAAACGAAGAGAATAAGTAATTATTTTTCGGGAAAATGAAAATACAAAAAAAACAAAAGAATAAATTTTCTCTGGTTCAGGAATATAAAAAAAGTTTTAATTATCTTAGGGAATCGAAGAATTTTATTTTTTCTATTGTTGCTCTTTTTTTTATTTTTGCTTTAATTGGTTTTTTTGTTCCATTGCCGGAAGTTTTGTCTAAAGAACTTATTCTCATGCTAAAAAAATTGCTT
The DNA here is from genome assembly GCA_018303895.1 of Candidatus Pacearchaeota archaeon. Taxonomy (GTDB): domain Archaea; phylum Nanobdellota; class Nanobdellia; order Pacearchaeales; family GW2011-AR1; genus CABMGN01. Next base: position 922 of record JAGVXJ010000022.1, on the reverse strand, counting down.
GGTGGATTGGAAGGACTTTCTTCTTTTGGAATGATAAAATTTATTTTTTTGAATAATCTTCAAAGCTCTTTTGCGGGATTATTTCTTGGTTTGTTTTTTGGGATTGTTCCTATTATAGTGACTCTTGTTAATGGTTTTATCTTGGGATTTGTTGCTCGGATTGCTGTTAACGCCGACGGAATTTTTGCTTTATGGAAAGTTTTCCCTCATGGAATTTTTGAATTACCTGCAGTTTTTATTTCTCTTGGATTGGGTGTAAAATTCGGAACTTTTATTTTTAATAAGAAAATTTTTGAATCTTTCAAGGATTATCTTTGGAATTCTCTTCGGGTTTTTATTCTGATTGTTGTTCCGCTTTTAATTATTTCTGCGATTATTGAAGGTAGTTTAATTTCTTTTTTTAGTTAATTTCCTTTTTGGAATTTTGGGTTTCATATTCCTATACCGGTTTATTTGAATTTTCTCAAATTTTTTATTCTAACCTTCCCCATGGGTTTTTCTTTTAGAAAAAGAAAAACTACAATGGTAAAGAAAACTAAATTTGGAATTTCCCACTCTACTCGAACCCTCGATTTGATTTTTACCTTTCCAAATTATTTTAAATCGAAAATTCTCTACTCGAACCCTCGATTTGATTTTTACCTTTCCAAATTATTTTAAATCGAAAATTCTCGCCCTTCAATATTCAAATCCCCAAGAGTTTACTAAAACCTAAAAAGTCTAACGACTTGATTAAATATAAGTTTAAATATCTCAAAGTGTTGTTTGTATTAATTAAATAAAGAGGATGATATGGCAAAAAAAAGTACTTGGTATGCAAAGCTTTTCCTTGCTTTAGCTGCTGTCGGTGCTGTAAACTGGGGCTTAACTGCCGCCGGATTTAACTTGGTTAATTTCCTATTCGGAATTTGGTCGGTTGTTG
>JAGVXJ010000021.1 GCA_018303895.1 Candidatus Pacearchaeota archaeon | reverse complement strand
TGGAAGTTATCAATTAGGCCTTTTAATCGACGGAAAAAATACTTCACAATTAATAAAATGCCTTTCTAAAACAAAGGGCGATAAATCTTTTGAGGGAATCATTCAGATAACTGAAGTTATTGGAAAAAATCATTTGCCTGTTTGTGGTACGGATAATTATTCAAAAGAAGCAAAAATTATTTCTAATTATGTCTCTGAAAATTGTGACTGGATAAATAAAATCGAAATCTCCGTCGGGGCTTTAGGAATTGACGCTGGATCACCCGACTGTCGATTTGAAAGGTATTTTGGAGATAAATTAATGGGCACTTGCCCACATGATATTAATCTATCTGAATGTAAGGGATGTTTCTTTCAAAAGAAAGTTTATAAAAGAATGGGAGAAAATATTTTAAAATGAATCTTCAGAATATCGCCTTGTTTGTAGGCACAGGGAAGTGCAATGCTAATTGTGCTCATTGTGCTGGTTCCATACATCGAGAAAATATGCCTAAGGAGGATAAAGTTGTTGATGAAAATCTTTTTTATAGGACACTTAAATACGCTTATGAAAATGGTGCGAGATCATTAAGCTTGACTAGTGGTGGCGAACCAACCATTGCTCCAAACTCTGTAACGAGAACTTTGGAAATTGCGCAAAATTTTGATTTTAGAAAAATAAAACTTTATACTAATGCAATAAGGATTGGCAAATCATTAAAATTTTCTAAAAATTATCTTCCTTTATGGCAATCTAAGGGATTGACTGATATATACTGGACTGTCTATTCAATATCTCCCGAGAAGAATGCACAGATATTTAGAATAAAATCTTATCCAAGTTTGGAATTAATAATCAATCGAATTCACGAGGCGGATCTCAAGGTAAGAGCAAACATTGTTCTTAGTAAAAATAATATCTGTAACTTGGAAAAATTTAAGGAAATTGTTACCTGGCTCAAAAATTATGGGGTTGATAATATTGCTGCATGACCAGTTAGAAATGAAAAAGATGATTATGACATTTATAATGCTCCTTCTATGTTTGAGATTCAAAAAATGCGTGAGTGGGTTGAAGGGGATGAAGCGATTATGGTGCAAACTGAAGAGCATCACAAATTATATCAAAATAGAATAAAATTGGGTTTGTTTCCCGACGAAAAACTTTCAAGTTCGTGGTGTAATTAAATCTCAAAAATAGCTGCGTTTCTTGCAACATTAATTATTGTTGTTTTTCCTATTTTTTCGATTAACCCGCCAGCTTCATGAATGTGTGCGCTTATTGCGAAATCAGGCTGAAACTTTTCTATTGCTTCTTTTATTCCTTTGCTTCCTTTGAAACCAGAAAATTCTGCTTTGCTTCCAGCGTGATGCATATGAGTTACCATAATTTTTTTATCAATTCCTTTCAGATAACTATTTCCTTTTTTTAGCAAATCAAAAATTTCTTTTTCTGAAGTTGTTCCAAATCCAATTGCTCCCCCTGCCCCAAAAATTCCAATGTCTTTGTGGATTGTTGAATATCCGTGAATATTTTTTGTATCAGTGTAAACTTCGGTTAGAAAATCGGTAGTTGCGATGGACTCATGATTTCCGTGAACGATAAAAACTTTCTTCTTTTTTGCTAAGAACGGACCGATAATTCCTTTTGTTGACTGATCTGCCATTGTCAAATCTCCGGCGAGAATTACTAAATCAACATTTTCTTTTTCTGCTCTATCGGCAAGATTTTTTACAAGAGTGGAATCACCATGAATATCTCCAATTGCGAGAATTTTTATTTTTTTATTCTCTGGTTTTTTTTGGGTTTGCATAATAAAAATACTATTCTCTTGTTAATAAGTTTTACTAATCGAATGAACTGATGTTGTTTGTTCTCATTTCTGCTCTCCAACGTAAAAATTCTGTTGTTGTCATTCCTTTTTTTTTAGCGTAAATGGACGTGTACGAATCATAAACTGCTCGAGAATATATTTCTAATGAATCTGAAAAATCGCGAAAAAACTGTTTTGTATGGATTAATCCTCGATATGAGAACATTTTCCACGCTTTTTGTCTTATTGCTTCTGCAGTTAAAACCAAATCACGATAACCTTCTCTGGGTGGTTTATCCTCGAGGCATTCAGAAATTGACGCAGAAGTTGAATATCCGTCGGGAATTTTATTAAATGTTTCTGGACTCAAAAAATACTTTCCGTCTTTTTGTGCCCATTTCCAATCATCACGAGAGCTAGAGACTCTAAAATTTCCTTCTGGTTGTGAAAAGTTATACACAAACTCTGGGTCGAACTGGGGCCAACTTTTTAATAATTTTTTTTCAGAAGAAAACTCCCGAATTTTCCAAACTTCTTCGAAGGGAATCAATACTAATTTATACCTATATTTCGGCTTTTCGTTGCTTCCATTGTTTTCTAATTTTTCTTCTTTGATTATTTCTTTGACTAATCCTTTTTCAGTTCCATGAAACTCTATCCACACGTTCCTTACTTCTAACTTTTTCCATTCATAACTTTCTATTTCTTTTTCTGAATAAATTTTATTCTTCTGATGGACATAAACAGTACAATTATTTACAGACAGCTGTGGGGCTTTAATTGGTATTCCTAATTTGTCTTTTCTTCCCGCAGAAAATTCTTTGAACTCTTTTGTTTCTTCTAAACCCAATATTTCTGCTACATTTCTTAATCTCTTGCTTCGGAAATTCAAAGAAGAATCATGAGAATCCCAAGGATCATTTTCTTCAAAAGTTCTAAACTTTGAAAATTTTACTTCATCTATTTTTTGTGCAAATTCTTCTTTAGTTATATTTGGATGATAAAATAAAATTGCGGCTGGAATTAATTCGTAAAATGTATAACCCATTTAATTTTTTTGTAAAATTAATTTAAAAGAATTGTCGTGATAGATTTTTCTTTCTCTAAAATAAATCCTAATTTCATCAATATATAGTAATGAATATATACGTTTCAAAAGGTTTATATACAATATACTTTCACGATATATACTTTAAACCAAACACATCCAAAATGAAAGACAATTCAGACATTTTTTTCAGGAGAAAGCCAGCTTTGATGTTGGTCTCTTTGAAAAAGAACACACGGATGAGGTATGGTAGTATTTTGGCTAAAGAAGTGGATTGCACTTATAGCCATGCAGTAAAAATCCTGCAGACCCTTGAAGCTTTAGGGTTAGTTGTTTTTGAAAAGAGGGGAAGAATAAAGGTGATACAACTGACTAAGAAAGGTAAGGACGTCGCGGAAGCTATTGAGAATATACAGAAATTAGTTAGATAATTTTTTATAAACTCCATAGGACAGAGGTGATCACTACCAGAACCCCAAACCATTCCTAAAAGGAATGATAACTTTTTCTTTTTTTCTTTTTTTTATTTTTCTTTTGCAAAACTATAAAAACTCTCTAAAATGGAATGAGTTATGGATACTCAAAGAATTGGATGGAGAGAATTTACCCGAGGTAGCAATTGGAGAGAATCAAATAAAGTAACTCTTCGTTTACCCCCAACAAAAACAGGAAATTGCCAATTGATATCTTACAATCCTGAAAATTCTGATACCCTGTTTTCAGAAATTCTTAGCACTTATTTTTTTGGCGTAAAATATTTGGATGTTGAGATTTTAAGGAATGGAATTGAAAGACCGATTGATGATGGTGGTTACCTTGATTTTTTTAAGTTAGAAAAATACTTGACTGAATGTAAGGATTTTGGGGTCATTCCTTTTTCTTCTTCAGTTTTAGCCGATGCGGAGATAAATAAAGATACCAAAACATTAAATCCCGAAGAGGTTAAGTTTCATTTATTTCCTTACGGAATATCTATTGAGGAATCGGTTCAAGATGCAATTTTAAAAAATCAAAGAGGAAGTAAGGGGAATATAAACAAAATTGTCGAAGCAATACAATATGCTCAGATTAATAATTTCAATTCCCATATTATTTCTTTTTCTACTGCTGGAGAAAAATGCAATGATTTAATAAAAGGAATTTATGAATTGCAGAAATTTGGAAAAATTGGGACGGCAATTTTAAGTCCATTTGGTTTTTTTCATGGAAAGCTGGCAATAGGTTCCGGAGAAATTTCTCCCTTAATGAATATTATTTTTGGAACTGAAGAATCACAAAAAATAACATTTAGTTATGAATCTGGGTTTAGAAATGAATATCAAAAAGAATTCAATGAATTGTTCGCTGTAATTCTTCCTTGGTGGGATAATTTAATTAAGAAATATCATGATGATAAATTTATCAAAAGATAAATTAACTTTATTTTTTTGTATTATTTTTTAAATGACCTCGATGGGACTTGAGACAAAAGTTTTTTCTAAAAACTTTAGCTAAGCCAAATCGATTTTTAATATTTGAATGAATCATTTGACTTAACCAAGGTTCAATTCCATTTTTATGACCTCGATGGGACTCGGTCTCTCAAATCTTTTGGATTTCGGACTAGGCAATATCGTTCTTTTTGCATTGAACCGAACACATTGCATAAACAAGTTCAAGTCCTTAAATGACCTCGATGGGACTTGAACCCACGACACCCGGATATCTCTTACATTTTAATAAGAGTCCGGTGCTCTACCAGGCTGAGCTACGAGGCCTTTGTTCTTCGGCTTTAATAGCGAAGACTGGAATGACGAAATTTTCCTTATTCTTAAAATTTCAGTTTACCAGGCTGAGCTACGAGGCCTTTTGATAATTATCTGAAAATTAGTTCATTTAAAAAATCTTTGATATTACGACTTTATCTAAAATTGTTTTGAATTAGTACTTTGATTAAATTATCTTATCTTGTCAATTATCGGGAGTTGTAAGGGCTTTTTTCAAAGTTTCTATATCAATTTTGTGAGTAGTAAATTCTTTTATCATTACTTTGTCTAATTCACCTACAAGTAATATGACTTCTTCCTTAAAACTCTTAACTAAATCTTTCAAATCATTACAGGTGTCTAATTTCTTATCTATAAATATAAATTTATGCCCCCCTTTAATCACATTTTTGAAAGCTTCCCCATAAACAAGATTGTGTTGAAAAGAGTTTCTAACTTCTCCAATCGTTTTCAAACCCGATATTATTTTTTTATTTTCAATAAAATTTACTATTTCTTGTTTCCCATCCACTATTTTATATTTTTCAATTAGCATAGATAAAAATTGAATTTTTGAGAAGAAATCACAATATCTTGATTTAAGGAATTTAAGAATAGAAGAATGACGAATGTTATTATCATCTCCAAAATACATAGAAATTATGGTATCTAATCTATCTTCAATATACAGCTGTCCACTTAAAAAAACATTTCTTGGATTTTCTTGCTCTAATGCCTCATAAATATTTAAGAAAGTTACTTCTACTCCGGTATTAGTAATAATTTTAGTTACTCCATCGTAACTTTTAATTTTATTATTGTTTTCCATTTTCTAAACCAGCTAATAAAAGTCCTTCCCACTTATTATTCTTTTCTATACTTATTTCACCTTTCTCTGCTGGTGTTGTTTTATCTCTAACATTCTTTCTTGGGTTCTGGTAATGGCAAGAATAAATTCTCGTCGTTGTTTCTGACAAAACAAAACCCCGAATCTTTTTAAGCTTAAAAACTTTTGTTTTGCCGTCGGCAACATTTTTAAATGATCTTTGGGTTTAATTTTAATGCCACTCGGACAATTGTTAATCTATTTATGCTATCCGCTTTTGCTTTATTTTGAAACGATTGTAAATATCTTTGGGAAAATTGGAGTTTCAGGGGTAGACTCTAATGTGGCTACAGCTGCCAGGTCTTTAATTATGGCATTGGTGATTGTGGGCTTGGTAGTTACCAAAGGCCAAGTAGGCCAACTTTTCCAGTTGTCTTCCACCACCACCATCTTTGTGATTTTATCTGCTATAGCTGGAGCATTGTCCTGGCTAGCTTATTTTAAGGCCTTACAGCTGGGGCAGGCTTCCCAGGTAGCCCCTATTGATAGATTGTCCCTGGTTTTGGCAGCTCTATTTTTAGGGGAGAGCTTTACTTAGTCCAAAGCCTTAGGCACAGGACTAATGGTTCTGGGTGCAATACTAGTCATTAAATGAACAAATGTGTCTAATGGGTAAAATTAGTTAAAGGTTGAGGATAAGTCTGGTAAAATAGCTTTTATATGGAAAGGGAAGGCAAGATATTTATTATTATTATCAACTATAATGGTTTATCTGATACATTAAAATGTTTAAAATCTTTAGAGAAGGTTAAAGTCGAAAAATATAAGGTTAAGACTTTAGTTATAGACAATGCTTCCCAAAAGAATGAACTAGCTGTTATTCACCAAAGGTTCCATAAAGTTATTACTGTGCAAAACAATCAAAACTTAGG
>JAGVXJ010000020.1 GCA_018303895.1 Candidatus Pacearchaeota archaeon | reverse complement strand
CAACATTATAAGGAGCGCAAACTAATCTTGATGCGATTCCAGTTGGTTTAATATCATCGTATGTTTCCATGATTTTTTCAGAAAAAAGAAGTTTATAAACTTTTTGGTTATGTTACCTTTATTCAAAAGTAACAATCATTTCATCCTCTTCACTTCATCCAGCAATTTATCTTTTTCGCGTCGAGAGATGTAAGTTTTTCCGAATCTTACCAGCGTCGGATTTATTTTATTCCAGTATCTTTTTGAAAATAAATTTTTTAATTCTTCTTCGACTTTGTGCGGATTATTTGATTTTGCCCAGCCGAGTTTTCTTGAAATGTAAAATACGTGAGTGTCTACACCTAAACCGATATTTCCTCTTTCGGACAAAAATACATTTGCAGTTTTTCTTCCAACCCCTGACAAAGAAGTTAGTTTTTCAAAATCGTGCGGAACTTTTCCGTCGTATAATTCAACTATTTGCTTTGCACAATTTATAATATATTTCGCCTTGTTTTGATAGAAGTTTATTGGAGTAATTAGTTTTTCGACGTCTGAAATAGAAGCTTTTGAAAGTCCATCGGCAGAAGGATATTTTTTGAAAAGGGTTTTGCCTACGACGATTGTAGTTTCGTCAAGAGTTCGGGCAGAAAGAATAATTGCAATTAAATGCTGAAAATCAGTTTTCCAACCTTCACCTGCAAGACGCATTTTTTTGCCTAATTTCGAAAGTCGAGAAAGTTGTTTTAGAGCCTTTTTTTCATCCATAGATTTTTATACAAAATAAGGATTAAATAATTATGGTTCGTATAAATATTATCCATCCAGAAAATCTGACAGACCAGCATCTCGTGGCAGAATATCTTGAAATTTTAATGCTATAGTTAACGACATAAATGTTTTTTCATTTTGGCGTTGACTATTTAATGGAATTATCAACATATTTCATTATAGTTAGCAATGCAAGAAAACATCCAAATCCAAAAAAAGTTCCAAAGGACTACACCCTCGGAGAAGGACATATAAATTTTTTCAAAGATAAACTGAAATATCTAAAAGAAAGACACGAATTAATTAAAAAAGAAATGAGAAAAAGAGGATTTCAAACAAACAAAACTCTTGACATTTCAAACATCGACGAGAAAGAGAAGTTTGCAAAAACAAATTTTCCACGAAAATTACAAACTTCTCCGAAAGGAATTTTGAAAATTCCTCTAAAAAATACGAAAAGTCAGAATTATTCAAACTTTCCTAAACAGCTAAAAAACTGGAAACCGAAAGACATTCATCTTAAGATAATAAAAAAACGGCTAATAGAAAAAATAAATAAAAAACCAGATTGGTACAGATATTATGGAAAAAAGATTAATAAAAAAGAAATGATTGGGAGAATAAAGGAAGCGGGATTAAATTAAAATCCCCGCAATCCATTTTCCTTCCATTCTTGTTCATATTGGCTGAAATTCTTATCTCCTGGTTTCACATAACTAATTTTTCCATCCTTAGCAATCACTACTTCATCTAATGAACCAAATGGAGCATAGTCTAAAAACTTAGTTAGATTTTTTCCACCACCAATTTGTGTTGCTCTAATACCTGCTGAAGTATCTACTTCCACTATTGGTGCTAAATTGGTTGGTCTATTAGCCTTTATCATATCATATCCAATGAAAAGACTTCCAGCTACTAAAATAGTGGCCATACTCAAAAGACCAGCTTTGTATATTCCAATCCCTGTTTCAGTAAGTGATTTAAGTGATTCTATACTCTTTTTAGATATAGCTAAGCGATTTTTAGATATAGCTAAGCTTGATTCTAGTGGACCTACAAGTTCACCCAATTCTTCCCAATTTCGTACCGTTACATCTACAAGTTCACCAATAGACTTTCGATATGCATCCCTCGCTTTGTCCCTTTCACTTAAAAGTTCATTCATTTCTTCTTTATATTTATCTAAATTTTGTGTCATTTTATTTTACCCCCCTTAGTTTAATTGCGAAGTCGCAACTAAGTTGTTCATTTCTTCGTTGAATTTGTTTTTGTGTTTTCATTTTTATTTTTGTATTAATTTAATTAATATTTTATAAGAATAAGAGTAATTAAATATAAACTCTCTAATTATGGAGAGTAATAAAAAGGTTTAAATAACCGGATTAGATATAACTCTTATGGACATATCAATTCTCGAAGAACTTGGGTTAAGCAAGGGAGAAGCAAAACTATATTTAACGTTACTTCAAATTGGAGAATCCAAGGTCGGGGGAATTATTGGAAAATCAAATATGGCTAGTTCAGCAGTGCATAACTCGGTTAATTCATTGATAAATAAAGGAATAGTCTCATATATCAAAAAAGGAAAAATTAAGTTTTATCAAGCAGTTCCTCCAAAACAATTAATTGAATTTATTGAAGGGAAAAAGAAAAGATTTTTGGAAGTTCTCCCAGAATTAGAGGCAAAACAAAATTTATCTAAAGATAAACAAGAAGCAGAAATTTTTAAGGGGATTAAAGGAATCACATCAATGCTTAATATCTTAATTGAAAACACAAAAAAAGGAGATGAGTATTTCTTCTTTACTATTGATGTTGATGAAAAAAATAAAGAAGTGCAAGAATTTTTTGAAACTTATGACATAAAAAGAAAGTCAAAAGGATTAATCACAAAAGGATTGGCTCAAAAGGAATTAAAAAAATTATTTGAAAAAAGGAAATTTGTAGAGATGAAATATCCGGATTTTCCAATTCCTTCAAACATAAGCATCTGCGGAAATAGAATGGCTTTTTTTTCTTGGGGAGAGAAGCCCGTCGGATGTTTAATAGAATCCGACCAATTAGTGAAAAAATATAAAGAGCTGTTTATAGAAACATGGAAGATGACCAAAAAATAAAAAACCGGATTGGTACAGATATTACAGAAAAAAGATTAATGAGAAAGAGATGATAAAGAAGATAAAAAATGTCCAGTTTTGAGGAAACAGAAATATAATAATTTTTATAAACCAGGGGTTATAGGGCAATTAATGCAAGACACAGTTAATTATTTGAAGAAGAGTTTAGGAGATGATTTTGGAAGACTCAATGACGGTTATTGGGCACATGTACTGAAAAGCCCAGAAATAATAGAAGAAGTAAGAAAGGGAAGATTTAATCCAGATAATAATGTTGCAGGAACAAATTCTAAAGAAAAAATAACTCCCAGTACAGATATTGTAAATCAATTGAAGGAATTAAATTTAGAAAGAGTAAGAATTGGATTTCAGGATGGAAAAATAAAAAAAGAAGAAATTTTCACTGAATTGTCTAGGTGGGAAGGAATTTATGAATTAGACAAAGAACCAAAAAAAACATTCCTGGGATTTAGAGTAACAACTGATTGCAATCTAAAAAAAAGATGCGCGTATTGTGACCAGCCAAGATTAAAAAATCTGATGAACTATTTCGAATGGAAAAAAATCGTCGATGAAGGAACAGAAAAAGGAACAAGAAGAGGAATTTTTGTGGGAATAAGTGGGGGCGAACCTTTGATGGATGGAGAACTTTTGTATGGAGAAAATGGATTAATAAGATATTCTGCAGACCGTGGAGCGATTGTAAATATTAATTCAAATGCGCATTTCATAACTCCTCCCGTTGCTTTAAATCTAATAAAATCCGGTTTAGCTACGATGCATGTTTCTCTTGATTCTTCCGAAGAGGAAATTCATGAAGCACTTGAAGGAAAAGGAACTTTCAGAAGAGCACTTGAAGGAATTTATTCGGTGCAACTTGCAAAAGCAATTTTTGAAACGGAATATCCAATTGTTTATGTTAACACCGTTGCAACAAAAGAAAACCTTTTGCATTTTGACAAACTTGTGCAGTTCTTATTTCAGAGAAAATTTTTAATAGAAAATAATTATTCTGGGGGAGAAAAAAGAAAATATCCTGATTTGAGGAATTCAATTCCAAGACTGCTTCCGTTGGGTGGAGAAAAAAATGAATCTTTAAGACCTGGAAAAAAAGAATGGAAACAATTCATAACTGAAGTTCTTCCACGGGCTGAAAAAGAATGGGTTGATGCTTTGAACAAAAATGAAATTCCGGAAAGATATCACGTTTCTTTAGCAGATGTTTGTTTTTTTACAAATCCATTTAAGCAAAGAGGAAAAAGAACAGTTGAGGATATCCTTGAAGAATTTTCCGACGGAGAATATTCTGCAGGTAGAGTTTCAGAAAAATGTTATGCTGCACCGACGCAAGCTTATGTTGCCGCAGATGGAAATGTTTATCCGTGCGGGCCGATGTGTAATACGGGAAAAGCACCGCCGATGGGAAATGTTTTAAGAGAACCGTTGGACAAAATTTTGAAAAGAAGTCTTGCCTATTCAGAATCAGAACTTGGAGCAAAAAATCCAAATTGCGACAAGTGTGGCGGAAGTGTGATACAGATAAATTATCAGGTTGAGGAACAGATTAGAAAAATTGCTGATGAAATAATTGAAGGAAAATAAAAAATTTAAAAGTTTTCTTCAAGATAAATAATTTCTATTCCGAATTCTTTTGCTTTTTCATGTTCCCATCTCGCGCCTTGCGAAGATTCCCAGCCCGAAATAAAAAATAATTTTTTTATAAAACCTGATTTGAATATTGGCAAATAAAATCCTTCTAATAAAAGCGTATTTGATTCTTCTTGAGAAAGATGACTTTGATTTGCCCGAATTTTTTGAATTGCTTTTTCAAACGGAACCTGATCAAAAATGTTGTGACTTTGATTTCCAAGTTTTAAAATCGTTTTTCTGAAACAGTCGGCATTTGCCAAAATTGAACCTTTGCCGCCAGAAGTTAGTGGACCGCAGACTTGTGAAACTGGTTGAGGCATTTTTTGGAGAATATCCATTGCAACGTTTAAAATTTCATCATAAGAATTTGCATTGTTTAATTTTTCAAAATGCTCTTGCTCCCAATGTTTATTTTCTATTTTTTCCCAGCGATTGTCGTCGCGACCATAACATTTTTCCATTTTTTTCTTCCACTTTTCTTCAAGATTAATTCCTTGAGAATTTGCCAAGCAAATCATTGCAAAAATAACATCAGTAATTTCTTCACCAATTTCGGCAGTATCTGATGGAGATTTTTTTATTCGTGGACCATAGCGATTGTTTACTTCTCTCGCTAATTCACCTAATTCTTCAACTGATTGAGTTATAATTGCGAGAGGAGGATAATAACCAACTTTATATTGAGAAATCCATTCATCAACTTCTTTCTGCATGTCTTTAATAGTCATAAGTAATTATTAAAATAAAGATATAAAAATATTGTTATAGTTAAGTTAAAATGCCAAATATTAAACAAGAACTTCAAAACTTTGCAAACTCTGAAAAGGCTAAATTGTTACAAAGATATTTCAAAACAGGAAAGGGGGAATATGCAGAAGGGGATATTTTTATTGGAATTGTGATGCCAGACATAAGAAAAGTTGCGAAGAAATATTTCAAGGAAATTTCGCTGAGAGATATTCAAGAATTGCTGAATTCAAAAATCCATGAAGAAAGAATGTGTGCTCTGGTTATGCTGATTGAAAAATTTAAAAAGGCAAAGAAAAACCCGCTTGAAAGGAGACAGATTTTTGAATTGTACATGAAAAACACAAATAGAATAAATAACTGGGATTTGGTTGATGTAACCTGCCCGCACATCGTCGGTGAATTCACAAAAAAAGAAGGAACAGAAATTTTGAAACAGCTTGCGAGGTCAAAAAACTTGTGGGAAAGGAGAATTGCGATTGTTTCAACTTATTCGTTTATCCGAAAAAGAAACTTTGGAGAAACTCTTGCAATTTCTGAAATATTATTAACTGATGAACATGATTTAATTCACAAAGCGGTAGGCTGGATGTTAAGGGAAGTTGGAAAGAAAAATAAAAATGTTTTAGAATTATTTTTGTCGTCGAGACACAAGCAAATGCCGAGAACAATGTTAAGATATGCAATTGAAAAATTTCCTGAAGAAGAAAGAAAAAGGTGGATGGAGAAAAATTAATTTTTAATGATAATCCATAACTTCTTCTAATCCAAAATGTCTTGCCCAAATGTTATATTCATTTCGAGATATTCCCCCCCTAAATCTTTCATGCAAATCTATTATTGGATGCGACAACAAAATACCCTCTGAATTTATTTCTGGTAAGTAGAATTTATTTTTAATTAATTCTTGAGTGAATTGTTTATAATTTTTTTCTATGTCTTCGGAAACAATTTTTGAAACAGCTTCAAGAAAACACTTAGAAGATTTTTTAAGGGATTTTCCGGATGTTAAGGCAGAATATGAAAAAGCTGTTGGGGATTCTCATACATCACTTCATGCAAAAAGAAAAGGAATGACAGTAACA
>JAGVXJ010000019.1:6476-7414 GCA_018303895.1 Candidatus Pacearchaeota archaeon | reverse complement strand
CATTATAAATTTTATTAGAATCGCTAATAACCTTGGCTTTATGAATACCATCAATTGTATTCAGATTTATATCTGAGGAATTAACATCCTCATTTTCCAAATCTGTTTTTATGCTAACTCTTTCTAAACTATCTTTTTCAAATTCAGGGGATTGTTCATTTCTCCATGCAATGCGTGTTTCATTAACAATATCTTCAAAATGATAAGTTATATTTTCTTTTTTTGCATCCATGACATTTTTATCCAAACTCTTCCCGTGAAAAAATTTCCCTTCTTGATAAACAACTTCTTCAAATCCTCCTATGGGTCCTCGATAAACTTCTTCACCAAGACTATCACAGCAACTTTTAATTGCAAAGAGCCCAATACCAATTAATCCCGCCACTGTTACTATTTTTATTTTGTTTGTCATTTTATTTCTCTCCGAAATCCATTAAGAATATAGTTTTCAAGTTTTTTTTCTGCTCTTTGATATTTTTCACTTCTAGAAAATATTTCATTATAATGTTTTGGGTTAGACATATGCTCAATTAAGTGGTTTGCTAAATCATGATAAAGTTTTTGGAGTTTGAAAAAATAATCCCTTTTATTACTTATCCTTCTTCTGACCCCTGTCTCGCAAAATATGCTTCTTCCTTCAAGTCTTGCTGCACTTTCAAGAGATTCGTGATATTTTTCGTTTGTCATTTTAATCAATAAAATCTTTCTTGTAATTTTTTACTAAATTATTTTCAACTTTTTTTCTTTCAATTAAATCAAGAGCTTTTTTGTATTCTGGTTCTGTTAATTGTCTTGAAAGAGATTTAACCAAAGCATCTCTCATAAATTCATACTCTTGAGAGAAAATTAAATCATTAACTTCAAAATTATTTACAATATTTTTAATTAAATCCATTTCGCAATTGTATTTAACATAATACAAAATTTTTCGATATTCT
>JAGVXJ010000019.1:0-6434 GCA_018303895.1 Candidatus Pacearchaeota archaeon | reverse complement strand
TGTTGCTTTCAACAATCCGATAATAATCCTCTTCTCTTATTTTTAAATCCTCGGGGAAAATTATTTTTTGCCTGCCTATGGCTTTCTTAATTAAATTACTTTGCAGTTCGTTCCTTATTGCTTTTTCTTCTAATGCTTTAATTAGGTTTTCGTTTGTCATTTTGTTTTGTTTTTGTTAATATAAAAGGAGAAAGTAAATAAAATAAAAAAAAGAAAAAAGAAAAATTAGTAATAACTTTCTCCGAATTCTTCAGCTTTTTCCGGTTTCTTTCCAAGTAAGACAATCAAGACAACTAACAATACTAAAAATACTATTGCTAGTACAATTGTTAATACAACAACTGGGTTTGTTGCCTTAGCTTTTGTTCCTTCAACACCTAAGTTGAAAGTAACTGCGTCGACAATAGTTTCACCAGAAACTACTCCAACAGTAAAGACATATTGTCCCTCTGCGTCTGCTGTTGCAGTAACCTTAACTGTTCCACTTGAACCAGCAGGAATTGCAATAACAGATGGAGTTGCAACTGTTAAAACACCATTAGATGATTCTGAGACAATTCCGTAGACTTTCAATTTATCAGTTGGATTTACAACCAATAAAGTGTATTCTGCAGTTTCACCAACAGCAACAGTTTTTTTCAAATCTCCTGTAACAATTGTGTTAGAGAGATCATTCTCAATCACAATCTGCTTAACTGTTGTGCTTACTGTATCGTCATTTACAACCTTAACATCAAGAGTATAAACTCCTGCTTTAACGTCGTAAGGGACTTCTAAGTAAAGTCTTCCACTTACAGTATCAGTGTCATCATCGTCGTTATCGTTTTCCTCAACTACTAAATCTCCAAAGTAAGCTGATTTTTGAACACCTAATGCGCTTATACCTACAGTAACGTAAACATCATCTAAGTCATTGTATCCTCTGTTTTTTATTACAATATCCACTGGGAAAGTTTCCCCTGCTTCAACTGTATTACTTACAGATACAGACTTAATGTCTGCGTTGTATGAAGGTCTTTGAACTCTAAGAGCGAGTCCTTCAACTTCAGTTTCGTGATCACCATTCCAGATCTTAATAGTAAGATCCAAGTCATCACTAACTTCGTCTTTAAGTTCATAAGGCACTTGAAGTGTTAATGTTTTAGAATATCTTTTCCCAGCTTCAACGTCGAAAGTTTCTGTTCTATCACTAACATCAACTTTTTCGCCTTCAAGCTCGGCTTTTATTCTTACATTAGCTCCTTCACCATCGTGTTCGCCATCTCCAACAAGAGCAGTGAAATAAACTTTCACGTCAATTGTTTCTCCAGCTATAACAGAGACATCGTTGCCTTCAGTGAAAATTCCGTCAACTTTTACATCAACGTCATTTGCTAATTCAGCAGCACTTACTATAGCAACTAGTGAGAAAACACATACGATTGCCAAAAAAGAAACCAAAAGTTTTTTGGTATCCATTTTTTTGTTTTTCATTTTTTAATTACGCAGAGAACTTTGTTTCTGCAAAATTTAGAAAGGGAACTCGTTTATAAACTTTATGGTGACAACATAGTGTAAGGATTACCTAGTACTCAATGTAACTGACATTAGGTTAATTTTGAAATTATCTGTTTTATCGACGATAAAATTGATTTGCTCTGCGGAAAATTGCGTGTTTCATCTTAATGAAAATCTGACTTAATATTGGAAAAAATTGGCGCAATTGTTTATTTGGGCAAATAAATTTGAATTAATTACAAAAGGGTAACAGAAAGAAAACCAGATTTTCTGGGAGATATTTTTTGTGTTTGTTAAGAAAAATTATTCTAAGGAGGAAATGCTCTTCGCCATTAATTCTATCTCTTCTGCATCAAATGAGTAGGTAAGATGTTTTTCGAATAATCCTTTTAGGGTAGATTAAGAAACTGTTGTATTTTATAAATCCCTTCTAGTTTATAATTCATAAAACTTTTTTGTTAGATATATTAAACCTACAATTGCCCCAACAATTTGAGGCAAAATGGGGGGTTCTATACAAAGCCATATTATTGCTTTTCCAGGATTTTCAAGGATAAATACTAAATATTGATTTTCAAGGATGAATATTAAACTTACAATTATAATTATTGATAAAAGTATAATTGATAATACTGATTTTATTCTATTTAATTTTATCATCAAAATACCTGAGACGAGAATTAGTAAACTCGAAAATAGGGGAATAGACCAATATTTTATGATTTCGTTTGCTGTACCATCCCATGCAAAGATCATTAAGGTTATAGAGCCAATCATTAAAAATAAAAATCCACTAAGAACAATTAAAATTATCCCCATAACTGAAGTTTTGTCACCTTCCATATCTTTCTTATCTAATCGAGATTTATAAACTTTCCGATTTCGTAACTACTATAAAATTAAATCACTAATAAGTTAAATTATAAGCTCAACAATTTAATCTTTGTGTTTGTTGTTGAAAAATTGTTCGCAACAATTACTTGAACTCCTGCTTCTTCTGCGGATTGAATGACTGGGTTTGTAACTGCGCCGTCAATCACAATTGCGAATGGTTTCTTTTTCATTCTTTGCAAAGTTCCGCTTAAAATCTTGATAGAAACTTTTTTTATTTCTTCAAGAGATTCATCAAGGATAATTGCTTTTTCGCTTCCTAAATTTTTGTTCTTTATTTCCTTAAGTTTATTTTTGTCCAAATCTTCAATATTAAAATGAGAAGAAGCAGATGATTTATCTGCCTCCTCGTTAAAATTTCTTTTTGGATGATTTTCTTTGTATGCAAAATCTTCCAAAGTTAATTTCTTCCTCAAATTCATTAAAATTTCTTTTCCTGTTAGCTCCTCAACTTCTTTTCCGTCAGGAGCAACTGCAATATGCTTTATTCTTGCGTTATCAACAACATTTCTTACAATGAGTTTTCCTCCTCTGTCACCGTCGACAAAAAGGGTGATTTCTTTTTCCTGACTTAATTCCTTTATTTCTTCAGGAAGTTTTGTGCCGTTCATTGCAATTACATTGTCAATTCCGTTTCGCATTAAATTCAGAACATCGGCTCTCCCTTCAACAACGATTAATTCTTTGCCAGAAATATCTCCGTAAGGAAGTTTGCTCTTTCCGTATTCCCGAACTTCAGACATTTTTGAAGAGTCCTTAATCTCATTTGAAATTTCTCGAGAGTCTGTTGAACCTTGGATTTCTTTCATGAGTTTTTTTGCTCTTTCAATAATGTAATCGCGTTTGCTTCCTCGCACATCTTCTATTCTTTCTACTTCCAATTGCGCGTCACTCGGACCCACTCTTTCAATAGTTTCAATAGCCGCGGCGATTAAAGTCGTCTCTGATTGGTCCAATGCAGTTGGGATTTTTATTTTTCCAGTAGTTTTCTTGTCTCTTCTTTCCAAATCAACTTCGATTCTACCGATTTTTCCCTCTTTCTGCAATTCCCGCATTTCCAATTCAGCGCCAAGCAAACCTTCTGTTTGCCCAAAGATAGCTCCGATTACATCTGGTTTTTCCAAAGCACCTTCTGCAGTAAAAGTTACATGTATCATATATTTTATCGATACAGGACTTACTTTTGCCATTTTTTTTCTCCGTGTTTAATTTATTTAGTTCTTATGAACTTTAGAAAAATACCTAGTTATTACTTACTTATTTAACTCATTCAATCTCGTTAAAAATTAAATGTGAATGTGAAGTGATAATAATATCAATGATATATTTCTAATAATCAATTTAGATTTAGATAGTTTTTAAATTTTTTGTTGGGGGGAAATTTTGGAAGGAAGAATAGTTTTTACAAAGGATTCCAAGTCTTAAAATCACCTGACTTTAAAATAGCCATCTCCACTATTATTGCAGAAGTAATATCTCCTGATAAATCTGGAAAATCTTCTCTCATCTTATTCCATATCCACATTTCTTCTTCTACATAAGGAAGTATATCCCTTTCATCTCTTTTTTTAAGTGACCCAGATTCTACTTGGTCTATCCTGAATATGATATGATATGCTTCGTGCATCACTAAGACTTCAATTAATTCTAAGGGATTCTCTCTCCCTAAAAATATTTTATCTTGACGAATTCCTGCTCCAATTCCATCAATAATAAAAATTGGGATAGGAAACTCAAAATTATATTTTCTTTTAAGTCTTTTTTTAGCAGATTCTATTCCATTTTGTATCTCTTCATCCCTTTTCATTTAGATTTCATTCAGACCATTTATTAAAATTATTGTGATCAACAGCAATGAGTATAAACAGGAACTCGCGCTTTTTTCAGAATTTCTACAGCGTCTTTGACAGAACGGTTTCCTAAAAAGCACGCGACAACTTTTTTTCTATTCTTGCTTTTAATAATTTCTCCCGCAACTTTTTTTGGTTCTGACATTCTTTGCGGAGTTAGAATAACAACAATTTGTTTAAAGCCATTGTAAATTTTTTTATTGAGTTCTCTTGCGTAATCTTTTGCCTTCGCTGTTCCAAGCAAATCAACAATTTTTCCCACATCAATTCCAGAATTTTCTAATTTGTCTGTGATTAAACTTCCAGCTCCACCAGCGTTTGTGATTATCGCAACTTCTTTTGCCTTAATTTTTTCTGTGATATTTTCTTCTTTTAATCCAACTGCTTCTGCTAGTGACTCAGCAACTTTTACTTTTGCCTGTTTGAATGCTCCTCGGTAAATTTCATAATCCGTCGCCAAACTCGCGGTGTGACTCATCGCGACTTCAGAACCTTCTTTGCTCTGCCCTGATTTGACAACAATTATTTCTTTTTTGCTTTTTTTGCAGATGTCAATAAATTCTCTTCCGTTTTTTAATTTTTCAACATACAAAATTATCTTTTTTGTTTTTTTATCTTTGTTGAAATATTTCAGGAAGTCTGTGAATTCCAAATCCGCCATATTTCCCAAACTTGCGAATCCAGAGAAACCGATTCTGTAATCAGACAAGTAACTCCACAACGCTCCGCTTTGGCTGATGAATGCTGTGGTTCCAGCAAAAGCAGAATTGTTTGAAAAAGTGGTGTCTAATTTTAAATGAGGGTTTGAAACTCCGAAGCAATTTGGACCGAGTATTTTTATTTTATATTTTTTTGAAATTTCCAAAATTTCTTTTTGAAGTTTGAAATTTCCAACCTCGGCAAAACCCGCTGTGATGATTATCGCATTTCTAACTTTTCTTTTTCCGCAGTCCTCTAAAATTTTTTTAACTGTAAAATTTGGCGTCGCTATAATCACTAAATCTGGTCTCTTGGGAATTTTATCTACGGATTTGTAAACTTTATTTCCAAAAATAAAACTGCCTTGAATATTAACAGGGATAACCTTTCCAGGAAATTCTTTTAATTTTTCTATTAATACAAATCCAACTTTGCCTTTTTTTTCCGAGGCGCCGACAACAGCGATTGATTTTGGATTAAAAAATTTATTCAACTTCTTTTTCATTTTCTTAAATGTAAAACTTTATATAAATAAGTTTCTTTTTTAGGGAATGTTCTATTCTGAAAAAAGAGCGAAAGAATTTCTTAAAGAAAACAAATTTGAAATTCTTGATTCGGTTTATGTTAGGAAGATTTCTGAAATAAAAAAAATTTCTGATAAGTTAAATTTTCCCGTAGTCGTTAAGATTTTCGGAGATAAAATAGTTCATAAAAAGAATATTGGGGGGGTTAAATTAAATGTAAAAAATTACGAGGAGATTCTAGGAATTTTTCAAAAATTTGGGAAGATAAAAAATTTTGAGGGGATTGTTATTCAAGAGCAAGTTAAAGGAACAGAAATTTTGTTGGGGTTAAAAAGAACTCCTGAATTCCATCAAGTAATTGTCTTTGGCCGCGGAGGAAGCGATGTTGAAAAAGCAAAAGATGTTTCTTTTAGAATTATTCCTCTTGACAAAAAAGATGCTTTGGAAATGATGAAAGAAACAAAGATTTTTTCAAAATTAAAAAGAAAAGAAATAAAATCCATTTTGAAAAATATTTTCTTATTAAATAAATTATCTCAAAAGCATCCGCGAATTTCTGAACTGGATATAAATCCGTTGATGATTCAAGATAAATTCGCGAAAATCATCGACGCGAGAATTTTGTTTAGTTAGTTATTTTTTATTTTCTTTTTCCACAGCATTTTTGTGTAACCTGTGTTGTCAATGTTTCTTTTCTCAATTCCCAATTCTTTCAAAGTTTCTTTAATTTTTCTTTTTGCTTTTTCAATTTCATTGTACTGGCAAAGATATTCAACTTCCATGAAATAACCGAGATGCTCGACATTGTTTAGCTCAATTGAAATTCTTTTGTCCTTTTTGTGATAATATGTTTCAGAATGTACCAGGGGGGCAGAGAAATAAATGTCCGAGGTTGAACACCGACAATAACAGGTGGTTCAGCATATCCGGATCCTCTCCCTTCTTTGAAAAAAGGCGGTGGAGCAACTCCTGG
>JAGVXJ010000065.1 GCA_018303895.1 Candidatus Pacearchaeota archaeon | reverse complement strand
TTATGGCAAGAAAAAATAAAATAGACAAGAATGAGAATATGCCAATAATTGCAGCAGTTTTATTAGTCTTATTATTATTTCTTAGTCTTGGATGGGGGTTTGGTTATATGGGCGGAATGATGTTTTTTGGACCTATTTTTATGATATTGGTTTTGGTTCTCATAGTTTGGTTAATAGTATCTTTAACTCAAAACAGATGAGGTGTAGTCATGAAAATACAAGATTTTGCATACATCGTTGAAACAGAAAAGAACTTTGATGAAGCAGTTATTTCTGTGTTGAAATCTGTTGAGAAAAAATCGTGGAGTTTATTTCAGGTTTATGATATTAAAGAAAGATTAGAACCAACTCATTATTCTCTCGACGTGCGTTTTGCAGAGCGTGTTAGTAATTATTATACTCGGTATAGCATTTTTGCAAATTTTTATCGAAGGGATGCTAAGTGAAATAGATTTTTTTAACAATAAACAATTTAAACTCTCTTTCTCTTAGGGAAACATGGAAAATAAAAAAATTGAGAAATCTGGGAAGATTTCAATTGATGAATTGGCGAATTTTTGCAAAATGAAAGGATTTGTTTTCAGGAGTTCAGATATCTATGGTGGATTCTCTGGTTTTTGGGATTTTGGTCCTCTTGGAATTGAACTTTTTAATAATTTGAAAAAGAATTGGTGGGATTATTTTGTTCATCAGAAAGATAATATGGTTGGGATGGAAGCGTCGATTATTTCTCATCCTAGAACATGGAAAGCTTCGGGGCATATCACAAGTTTTTCCGACGTCGCTGTCGTTTGTAAAAAATGTAAAAAGGCAACAAAAATTGATAAGTCTGAAGTTGGAAAAGTTAAATGTATCTGTGGCGGAGAATACGATATTAAAGGTGAATTTAGTTTAATGTTTAAAACTAGCGTCGGTGCTTTAGATAAACAAGATGCTTATCTTAGGGGTGAGACCGCACAAGCAATGTTTATGGATTTTAAATTAATTCAACAAACTTCGAGAATGCAACTACCTTTTGGGATTGCTCAAATTGGAAGATGCTTTAGAAATGAAATTGCTCCAAGAGATTTTTTATTTAGATGTAGAGAATTTCATATTGGTGAATTTGAATTTTTTATAAACCCTGAAGAAACAAAATGTAATTTGCTAACAAAAAAACATTTGGATACAAAATTAAATTTGCTCGACGCTGAAACACAAGAAAAAGGAAAAGAAAATCTGACTGAAACGACAATTGGAAAAATGTTAAAAGAAAAAAGGTTTGAAGAATGGCATGCTTATTGGCTTGCTGAACAAATTATTTGGTTTAACTCGATTGGACTTTTTGAAATAAAAATTCGAGAGCACATGAAAAGCGAATTATCTTTTTATTCTTCTGCAACTTTTGATATAGACTATGAATATCCTTTTGGCTCGCAAGAAGTTGCGGGAAATGCAAACCGTGGGCAATATGACTTAACACAGCATCAAAAAGAAAGCAAGGAAAATATGGAAATCTTCGACGAGAAATATGGAAAAAAAGTTTTAGCAAGAGTTATTGAACCAACTTTTGGAATGGAACGAGTTTTTCTGGCAATTTTAACGAAGGCATATGTTAATGATGAAAAAAGAGGGAATGTTGTTCTAAAAATTCCAGCAAGATTAGCCCCATACAAAGTTGCAGTTTTGCCTTTAGTAAAAAATGAAGAGAATATACTTAACTTTTCTAAAGAAGTTTATGAAATTTTGAAAAAAGAATTTTATTCTCTTTTTGATTCGGGTGGAAGTATTGGAAGAAGGTATGCTCGAAATGATGAGATTGGAACTCCTTTCTGTGTGACTGTCGACGGAGATTCAATAAAAAATAAAGATGTTACAATTAGAGATAGAAATACTACCAAACAAATTAGAGTTAAAGTTTCTGAGTTAAAAGAAGTTTTAAAAAAATTAATTGAGGAAGAAATCGAGTTTGAAAAAACCGGAAAATTGATAAAATAATTTCTCCGTCGATAAAACTTTCTTTTGGTTTTTTGCCTTTTTGAAAATATCTAAATTTTCCGAAGAATTTTTAAAGAAGTAATTCTTGTTAAATATAAATAAAAAGAGGTATCAATAATGGCAAAGAAAAAGGCTGCAAAGAAACCAGCAAAAAAGGCTGCAAAGAAAAAGAGAAGATAATTTCTCTTTTTTTATTTTTATAATTTTTTATATATTTTTTATTTTGATTTTTTTTGTTCGAGAGTTTTTCTCTTTGCGATGAGATAGGTTAATGACGAGATAGTTATTCCTGAGAAATCGGTTAAGAAATCAGTTATGCTATAACTTCTGAATGGAGTAGAAAGCTGGTGAATCTCGTCGAGGATTGCATAAATAACCGTTATAACCAACACTAAAAAGAAAGTGCTTTTTTTTATTTTATTTTTACTAATAAAAGTGATTAACAGAAAAAAATTCAATTCAAAAAATACAATAAAATGATAAGCTATTGCCATAAAAGGTAGTCCTCCGCCGGTTGATTTTCCCGACAGCGACGAAAACCAAAAAATTTCTATCGCGATTAAAACTGCTAAAATCAGGGCAAAAAATCTCTTTTTTTCTAAATACCTAATCATCTCTTCGGGATTCTTCCTTTTTTTAAAAAGATTGTTGTAATGCAATTTCTTAATTAATTTCGTCAGAACCGCTTCGTACAGGGAAGATTTTTAAACATTTAGTTTTTTCTAAACAAGTCTCTGTAGCTCAGCGGTAGAGCGCGGCTCTCATAAGAATCAAAATTGATATATTCTTTATTTGAAATGGGGAAGGCCGAGGTCGGGGGGTCAGCACTCCCCAGAGACATTTGGGTTTCTTTTTTTAGAAAAATGGCAAGAATAATCCTTGTCGTCGTTCCTGACGAAACGAAAGAAACTACAATGGTAGCATGAATTTTTTGGAATTCGTGCAGAAAATCTCTGATGAGATTTTTAGAAAAAAACTACAAGTGCTGAGCAAAGCTCAGTTGTCACAGAATGTTTTTTTTAGGAATAATTAAAAACCTTTTTTGCCTATAGTTTTTATGGCAAATGGGGTTGATTTAATTTCACAGATTCCTCCTGAACTTCTAAAAAATGTAGATACACTTGTGACGCTGTTCCAAATTTTTGGTGGGGTAATAATTATTTATCTTGTTTTTGGGATAATCAATTTCGTATTAAATAGAAAGAAAAATTTAGAGTTGAAAAAGATTAATGAGAATTTGGGTGAGATTAAAAAACTGCTAAAGAGAAGTTTGCAAAAATAAATTTTCCACGAAAATTAGAGTGAAATCTTTTTTTCATTTCACTCAGTAGTCGACATCAAAACTCTAAAACATTTATGCCGTCAACGATACAAACTTCTCATAAAGAGTATTCTGAAAATTCCCTTGAAAAGGAAGAAAACCTGAATTATTCAAAATTCTCTAAAGAAGAAATGATTTATTTAGGATTATTTTCTTGGAATTAACTTTGCTTTTCTTGTGTTTTCTTGCTGTTTCAATCTAGCTAAATATCCTGCAACTTGATTTCTTATTTTCTTGCTTGGCATTGTATCACTAAGAATTTTCTTATTTCTTTCGAAATTTTCATTAAAATCAACTCCTTCTGCAATTAGAACTTTAGCTGTTCTTTTTATTGCCTTTGACTTTATTTTTCCCATATTAATTAATTGTCGAAATGGTTTAAAAAGTTTCCGTAGGAAGTTTTTAGCTAGAAATTGGAAGAATTTCTTGTCTTTAAATCTTTCAGCGAGAAAGTTTAAAGTCCAAAATCCGCAGATTTGAGAGACTTTAAATGTTTTTAGGCGGAAATTTACGCTCGTAAACTCGCAAGATTATTATTAATAAAAAATAAAAAATTAATTTTTTTCTAACTTAGTTAAAGGTCAAAAGAAGTGAAAACATACGAAACTGCTTCAGGTAAGTCAGTTCTAACTTCTGCTAATGCCTTTACCAAATCAGAGAAATCAAAAGAGTGACCATCATAACCAACGATTAATCCAATAAATTCACTTCCATATATATCTTTTCTTGAAATATATCTTTGAAGATTTTCTGGATCACTTTCTCGTCTATATGCTGGGTATTCGTTAAACTTAGTAGAACATTTAGTTAGTTTTGGTTTGAGTTGTTTCGTTTGATAGCTATCTGAATGTACCCCAACCATAACTAATGCTTGATGCATCCCTTTTTCTAACAATCTTAGTTTAACTTGTTCCCTATTCATTTTCTTTTCTGGTTTTTCTTCTTCCTTCTTCCCTAAAAATTTTAATTTCATTTTTTAATCTCCTTTAATTTAATTGTGAAGTCACAACTAAGTTGCTCATTCTTCATGTTTTTTCTTTGAATTTGTTTTTGTATTTTCATTTTATTTTTTATTGTGATTTGTATAGAAGATTATTTATATCTTTATTCTCTCTTTTGGTAGGATAAAAAGAAAGATTTTTATAGTTGGTTTCTTAGTTTATTTTATGGATATTGAAATACTTGAAGATTTGGGGCTGACAAAATCTGAAATAAAAATTTATGTTGTTTTGCTAGAATCAGGAGTCTCAAGTGCTGGGGAAATTTTAAGAAAATCCAAGCTACAAAATTCAGTTGTGCATCGAGCATTGAATAGCTTGATTGAAAAAGGGATTGTTGGTTTTATTCTAAAAGGAAAGAAAAAAGTTTACAAGGCTACCGAACCAGAACATTTTTTTGATTTTATAGAAGAAAAAAAAAGGAATTTTGAAAAGATTCTTCCTGAGCTTAAAGAAAAACAATCCTCTGAAAAAGAAAAAAATGAAGCAGAAGTTTATGCTGGAATTAAGGGAATAAAAGAAGTTTATAATAAAATACTAAATTCCCAAGGGAAAGAATATAATAGTTTTGGCGGAGGAAAAAGAGTTACTTATGAAGTTATGGGGGAAACATGGTGGGAAAATTTGCATACAAAAAGAATTTCGAAAGGAATAAAATCAAGACAAGTTTTCGATGAGAGTATTAGGAAATTTGGTGAAACACTAAATAAAAGAAAATTAACTAAAATAAAATTCTTGTCGCAAGATTTTGAACAATTAACTGAAACAGTAATTTTTGGAGAATATGTTGCAATTGTTATTTTTACTGAAAACCCTTACGCACTTTTAATAAAAGATAAAATTGTTGCAGACAGCTACAGAAAAAACTTCGAACTTCTTTGGAAAAAGGCGAGGGATTAATCACTAACTCTTTATCTTTCTTTTCCTATTTTCCACAGTAAATTAAAATAACTTTTGAACGAATCTGCTACTTCTTTATTCTCGATTAAGAATGCATAATATGGTTCTGACCAAACAACTAAAGCAACTTTGTTTCCATAAACAATCGTCGATATTGGAGAGAAATAATCTTTTGGAAGATATCGGACGAACGAATTTTTTGATTTAGGTATTTTAATTCCTCTTTTAACTAAAATTTTTTCTTTAATTCCTTCATCTTCTATTTTCCTCAAAAATTGTTCCAAGTATATCGGCAAAACTTTTTGAAATTTTCCTTCCTCTTCGCAAAAAAATAGATAATCTTTTTTTTCTTTTATCATATCTTTAAAAATATTTTGAATGCCTTTTATTCCCTGATATATCTCTGCTTTTGCAGGATTCTTTTTGTTCATCGTTAATGAAATGAGGCTGGGCATTATCTTTTGTATTTCTGATTCTTTTTCTTTTAAATCTTCGAGGAGTTTTTGCGGACCGGTTGCTTTGAACATCCTTGCTTTTTTTTGATAAAAATATGAAACAAGCCCGCGGCCGATTAGTTTTTGAAGAATTGAATAGCACAATGATCTCTCTACTTCCGTTTCCTTGGATATCTTCGTTGCTGTTGCATAATCTAATCTCAGAAGACATAAGTATACTTTTGCTTCTTTTTCACTCAATCCAATTTTTTTTAGTGTTTCTATCTGCATAATTTTATTAATGTTTTATGTTTTATAAAAGTTGTTAAAAATTAACAACATATACTTATATAATTAACATCTTTCTTCTCCTCATGACTGAAAATAAAAAGGTGTCGGATCTTATCCAGAATTATGTTAAAGGTGATTCTGAACTTTTGGGTTTAATTGTTTATGACCGAAAAAATGGGAATTTGTTAGCTTCCACTTTTGATTCCAAAGAAACTCAAAAGCAAATAAAGGTTTCTTTGTTTTGTGAAAAGAATGATGAAAGAATCAGCAAGTTTGATCCTTCTGGAAATTTTAGATGGGAAATGTTTTCTTTTTCGAGAAAAATCGTTTGTTCAGTAAGAATAAATAAGAACACTTTTGTTGATGCATTTTATGCTCCGGAAAAAGCTCCGAGCGGGGCAATAGAAGATTCTTTGGAAATTGCTCTTGATGTTGGAGAATTATTATAATTTTTATTTTTGAAAGAAATTTTTTATATAAATTATTCAACCCTTTCAATTTCTTTGAGATTCTTTAAAGAATCAATAAGCTCGGTAACTTTTTTTGGAAGCTCGCCGAGAGAAAGAAGAG
>JAGVXJ010000064.1 GCA_018303895.1 Candidatus Pacearchaeota archaeon | reverse complement strand
TTCCATTCAAAATATTATTAATTAATTCTTTATTTTTTTCTTTCATTGATTTAATTTCTTTCTTGTTGAATTTATGAATTTGTATTTTCCTGTTCAGCATTTTTTCATATTTTGAGGAATTAAATTCTTTGTCTACTTCTGAAATTATACATAAGTCAATATCCGAAGACGAAAAGTCCCTCGCCTTAGAATAACTTCCAAAAAGAATAATAGCTGGATATTCAAATTCTTTTTCAATTTCTTCTATTATTCCAGAATTTCTTATTTTTTCAAGATTGTAAAATAATTTCAAATTTAAATATTGCTTTGAAAAATTTGTAGAATAAGATGGATAAATGTTCTCTTTCTTTATTTTAAGATAGCCATATTGGACAAATTCATTAAGATATTTTCTTATTGTTGTTGGGTTTATTTTTATTGCTCTTGAAACTTCTCTTATTTGGAATTTTTTTTCAGGGTCTTCAAAGAAAGGTTTCAAAATTCTTAATTCATTGAAGGTGTAAGTTTTTGTATCCATCTGTAAATATTTGCTTACAGATGTTTATAAATGTTTGCAGAACCAAATCTTAATTCCAGAATCAAAGGTTTTAATTCCTTCACCAAAATTATTTTCTTCTTTCAAATAATCCCTAAAATTTAGATAATGTCCCGAAAACAATTCTTCAAAATGCATTAAATAATTCCTAATTCTCGACGGAAATTTAACATAATCGAGAATAATCAAATTTTTCACAGGAATGGATTTTAATAATTCATCTCTGTTTTGTTTGTTTAAAGAATGCAAAAACATAGAACAAATAGCATAATCAAAATTCAGATTTAATGAATTTATTTTATTAGCGTCAAAAACACGAAATTCCAAATTTTGTTTTTGTTGCTTTTTTGCTTCTGTAATTTTTCTTTTAGAAATGTCAATTCCTAAACCATATTTGATTTTGTCTGATAAAAGAAAGAGTTGAGTTCCAGTTCCGCAACCAATATCAAGAACAGAAGAATTTTCAGGAATTAATTCATAAATTTGTTTGCGAATTGGAAAAAGATATTTGTCGACTAGGAAAGAAAACATTTCATAGTCCAAAATTTTTTTTTAATTTTCTCTCTCTTTCCAATTTGAATTTTTCTTGGCTATTTTTTTCTTCTGCTTCATATAATCTTTTCCCAAGTTTTTCTAACCTACCAAATTCCTTTTCCCATTTTCCATGGAGATACTTTTTCACACACAAATCTCTCGGACTGCCCTCTCTTGAATCATAATGAAATACTATTTTTCCCCTGTACTCTATTCGGAGACCAACCATTTCATCATATTCAATCTTAACCTCTTTTCCATCAAATAGGTGATTATACCCATCGCCTATTTTAGTAAGTGTTGATTCATCTTCTAATCTATGCATTATACTGAAAGCTCTCTCAGGTATATTTTTTCTTAGGGCATCCAATCTTTTTTCCCTTGCTAAATCCTCTAAAGTTTTGGGTCCGACTTTTGCACATGAAGGAACTGAAAATGCCATTTTATCTTTTTCTCTCGGGTTTTAAAATATAAGCATCTCCTCGAATAGAAATAAAATCCTCTATACGCTTACCATAAACAACATCAGAAGCTTTATATTTTGTTATCTTAAGATTCAATACGCAATAAACCCCTTTTTTCATTGCTGTTTTTTCTAAATGCTCTTCTGCTTTAATTATTGCTTCTATTTCTCCAAGATCGCAAGTGCTTTTTTCAGAATAACCTCTTATCCAACCCCAAGGTTCTAATCTTTTTCTTATCGGTTCTGGAATTGCTTTTAATCCTTCATAACTTGTGAAAACATCAACTGTTTTTTTAGCCATTTTTTCTCCCAATTTTATTTAGAATTCTCAGAGATTATTCTCTCTTTAAATTATCAATCAACTCTTTTGGTACTTTAATTAATACCTCTCCGTCCCCAACTTTTTTTTCTAATCCTAAACTTTTTGCGTCAACAACTTTTCCGATAATATAATAATTGTCTATTTCATCTCCGAATACAGAAGGGCAAGCCCCAACACAACATTGCATTTCTTTTGGTGTTCTATCTATTAGATTGTATTTCATACTTTCCTAAGCATTATTTTTTTCATAAATCTTCCCCCCACTTTTTCCTTAAAAAAGAAAAAAAAGAGACAAAAAGTTTAAAAATTAAGGAATTTTGGCTGTTTAATGGAACTAAAAGAATCTGACTACAAAATCCTGCATTATATATTTCACAACAACAATCAGTCTCTGACAAAAATAGCGAAAGCCCTGAAACTCTCGCGAGACCAGATTGATTACAAAATGAAAAAATATCTCGAAGAAGGAGTCATAAAAAAGTTTTTTCCGATTTTCAATTATTCTGCTTTCGGCTACAATTGTTTTGCTTCTTTATTCTTGAAATTTGAAAAATCCAATTCTGCAGAAAAATTTCTAAAAATTCTCGAGAAAAACAAAAATACAATCTCATACGGAAAATGCTCTGCGAAATATGATTTGTGGATGAACACAATTTTCAAAAATGAAAAAGAACTTTCTGATTTTATTTCAAATTTAATGTCAAACCCCGAAACTCCTCTTTCGGAATATTTAATTTTAAAACCTTATTTTTCAGAACTTTTCCCAATGAAATTTGCTCATTCATACAATCCAGAATCAAGTTATCTTATCCTAGGAAAAGAGCAAATTTCTCCTCGAAAATTTGACAACAAAGAAATTGAAATTATGAAAATGCTTGCAAAAAATTCTTGGGAAACAATTACAAACATTGCCTCGAAAATAAAATCTTCACCCGAACTAACTTTGTACAAAATAAGAAAACTCGAAAAAGATGGAATTATCCTCGGAACACGAACCCAATTTGATATGCAAAAGTTAGGTTATTTTGCAACAATCGTTTTAATTAATATTCCAAACCTTTCAGAAACCAACAAAAATAAATTAAAAAAATTTGCAAAGGAATCAAAACACGTCGATTCTTTTTCTCTCTTCCTTTCAAAACCAAACTGCTTTATACAAATTTTTCACAAAAAAGAAATAGAATTAAGAAAAACCCTCGAGGAATTAACAGAATTATTCAAAAACGAAAGAATAGAAATTGAAATGTTTCCAATTGAGCAAGAATTAGGAGAATTGGATACCTTGCCGTTTTTGTAAAACAAAAGATTTAAATAGCCAGTAAGATTAATCTTACCATGACTGAAATAAGCATAACCCGAATGAGTTCAAAAGGACAAATTGTAATTCCAATAGATATGAGAAAAGGAATCAAAGAAGGAGAAAAGTTGTTAATTATCCAAAGTAGCGACGGAAAATTGATTATCAAAAAAGCAAGTGAATCTGATGAAAATTTCCAAGAAGATTTAGAATTTGCTAGACGAACCGAGGAAGCCTGGCAAAGACACGAGCGAGGGGAATTTACCCGAATGGACTCCGGAAAATTTCTTGAAGAAATCAAAAAATGGTGAATGTAGATTATGATGAAAACTTTAAAGAATTCTTTTCTAAAATTAAAGACAATCTGTTTAGATTAAAAGTTGAAAAGCAAATTGAAAAAATAATTCAAAATCCTGAAGTCGGCAAACCAATGAGAAATGTTAGAAAAGGAACAAGAGAAGTTTATATCAAACCTTTTCGATTATCTTACTCATATCTTCCAAATGAAAATTTAATTATATTCTTAGAAATTTATCACAAAAAAGAGCAATAATTAATTTTTCCCACACTCGCATTTTCCCTCGCATTCATCGTCGTCACAATCACATTTTTCTCCAGGATGACATTTGCAGTCGTGCTCACATTGATTTTCTTCAGAATATTCTTGCATTGATTTCTCAAATTCTCTTCCTAAATTTTCCATTGCTATTTTCATTTCGTTTTTTATCTCTTCAAATTTAATAGTTTGTTTCTCAAGAATTTTTTTTGTTTCATCAACAGTTTTTGAAACCATTTTTCCTTCACCAATATCAACAATCAAATCATCTGCTTCAATCTTTGATTTAACAAATATCCCTTTTCCTATTGGTGCGAAAATTTCTTTTCCCTTAGCATTTCTCAGCTCATCAAGCCCAATATTCAAAATATTTATATCGACAATTCCTTTTTCTATTGCTTGAATTTGTTCCTGTAACTGATTAATTTGCTGTTCATAAACACTCAATCTTAACATTAATTCTTGTTGATTTATTTCCATAGAAATCTTATTATTAGACGACTTTTAAAAGTTTGGTTTTAAGATTAAACTTATAATTCCTTATATTTTTTCATAGAATACAATAAATATTTGGTCAGGTCATAAAATATAATATAAACTGTAAATACAATAAAAATTATCCAGTTACTAGTAACAAAACCATAGATTGCCGTCGGAATTACATAATACCACGCAGGTTCATTAATTTTGTAAAGCCAATCTTTTTTCTTTCTTACATCTCCAAGATAATCTCTAAGTGCCCCGAATATCAAAAACACAATTAAGAAAGTAAAAAATATTATTGGTTCAAATTTACCAATCCAGGCAAACCCAATAAATATTGCCGTTGCTGCAATAGCATGATTTCTATGGTCTAATCTCATTCTTGCTAAAAACGCCAAAACCATTGCAAAAGTCACATTTGCTACATCTACTCTCGACGCAATAAGCAATATAGCGAAAAGTGCTTCCAAAAATCCAAATACAAACTTATCTCCTTTGAATAATTTTAATTTGTGCTCATCGACCAAATCAGCAAGCTTCATAGTTATTCCAAATAATATAGAATATAATATAATCATTTGAAATGAAAAAAAGTTTTCTATCATTTTATACAACTTTCAGTAACTTCCGCAAGGCTATGCTCGCGATAACACTGCTTATAATATACCACCAAATCCAACCCGGAAGAATTATCGTATAAATTCCTCTAAGCCAGTAAATGAGTATCAGCAACGGAATAAATGTAATAAACATGGGTTTGAAAGAATGTTTCATCATTTCCATTGAGCATTCCATAACTTGCTTGTTTATCTTTTCAAGTTCTTGTGGATTACCTTTGTTATCTTTCATCTGAATCCTACACGCTTTCTGAATATCTTTCAGCTCTTTCATTCGATTCTGATTTGTAAAATATTTTGTAACCAGCGTCGTAAAAAGAGTCACCAACACTGCAACAATAATAATACTTGGCTTCGCATAAGCCATCATTAAGTTAGTTATTTGTTCAAGCATTTCTTAGAAAAGCTAAATGAGTTTTTAAATTATCCTTTCAAGAATTTTGCAAAATTCTTCTCATGAGAAATTTGAAATTTTCGTGAAAAATTGATTTTTGCAAACTTCTCTTTTGAGATTTCAGAATTATTATTCTCCCATAAATTTACGCATGGCAGGATTCATATCCATAGAATGTTGTTGTGCAATATTCTGATAGAACTGGAACATAATCATAATTACCAAAAGAACTGCAGTTCCTGAAACCAAAGCTCCTAAAACATTTGTCAGCGATGCCAAAAGACCAATTGCTAATCCACCCATAACTGTTAAAGGCATAATGTATCTTTCCAAAACGCTTTCCAAAACTCTTTGGTCCTGTCTGAATCCAGCAAGTTGCAATCCTGAAGACATTATTTTGTGTGCCTGTTCTTTTGCCCCCATTCCTGAGGTTTTGACCCAGAATACTGCAAACACCGTCGACAAAATCATGAAAAGAATTGTATGAGTCAGAGCTTGAAGAAGATATTTCCAAGCGAATCCACCTCGGATTGCCAGCTCAACTATATTCGTTGAACCAAACCAAAAAGATAATCCTGAAATAGCTTGTCCGTTGCTGAAATGTCCTAAAAATCCAAAGTGCGACGCAAATTTTGCAACACCAGCACAAACTCCACCTTCAGTCAAGCATGGTGCCGCAGCATTTTCCATAAGTCCACCAAACAATTGAATATTAGCAACCAACGCTGCTGTTAAAATAACTGGAATTACCGACGCGTAGAAGAAAGATAACGGCCAACTTATTCCATAACCCCTAACTCTTCCGAACGACAAAGGAATTTCAACTTTCAGCGACTGTGCCCAAACAACCATTAAGAAAATTATTACCGTCATTAATATCGCTGCGATTGCTGAAAAAAATTCTACAGGATATTTGTTTATTATTGCCTGGACTAAAACTAAAACTTTTCCCGAACACGGAGTTCCAGAAAAATCCATTAAACAATTTTTCCCTTGTTGATTTATGAACTGAAACGCACTTGTGAAAATTCTCCAACTTACTCCTGCCGCGATGAAGATACTTGTTCCGTTGAGGAATCCCCAGTTTGTACAAACCTGATCCATGTAATAAATTGCAATTCCACCGATAATTAATTGAAAAATCACCAACGGTGCGAGACCCGGTGCCGCCTGAAGTCCTTGCATTAAAACATAAACACATGCTTCGAATATAATGAAAAATAAAACCAAAAGTTTCTGAACTCCTTGGAAAAATTTCTGTCCTTCGGGACTTGTCAAATCAATATTTATTATTCCTGCTCCGGTTAAAAGTTGAAGAATAATCGACGCCATAACAATCGGTCCAATACCAAGAGAAATAATACTTCCAAAATCTGTTCCGAGAATTATTGCAAGATATTCAAACCGCTGTAATGCATTGTTCGACAAACCGAATAACGAGATATTTGCAAGAATAAAAAACAATCCAAGAACAATCAGAGTCCACTTAAGCTTGACGTTAAAACTCAACTTTTTTTCCGCTGGCTTTGCCACGTCGGGAATCAAACCAAATATCTTACTAAAGTCCATAGGAAGCACAAGGTTTTTTCTTTTTTAAAGGTTATTGATGGGTTTCTTTTTTAGAAAAAAATGGGGATTTCTTTTAGAAAAAGAATTCCTACACTGGCAAAGAAAACTAATTTAGAATAGAAAAAACTAAATTTGCAAAAGAGTTGGTGAACTAAAAAGCATATAAGAATAAGCAACATCAACTGAATCATCTTTTAAAAAAGATAAACAATTTCTTTGCAATAAATCTATCCGGTAATTTTCAAATTTTTCAGTAGAATTATCTTGGATATCAATCCCAATTGGATTAACTCCCATCTCAAATAATGCCCGACAAATCCAGGGTTCAAAGTCTCTACCCAATTTAATTCCCCAAATAGTGTCGTCTTGGCAACTTACTGACCCACATCCTAAATCCAAAACGGTTTTTCCCTCGGGATTTCCCATAGCAAGGATTAATCCTTTCATTCTTTCAAAGACATTTAGGTATTCTGATTCAGACGCACCATAATTTAATTCTAGAATCGGCCAAACTTGAGTGAACATTCGTTTTCTTAAAAGGTAATTTTCTTTTCCTTCTTCATGAGGCAATTTTTCATAATCTTCCATAATTTGTCTGTAAGTTAGTATTTTCATTTTACCTCAAGAAATTTTTTCTTTTATATTTAATATCTTTAGATTTCAAAAACTCCTCAAGATTGTTTGCAATCATGTGAACTGCTACAACATCGTCGACGCTATAATGATCACATATAAGAAATCCTCTTTTTGTTCTCCAATCATCTTGTCTTTTAAAATAACTTTTATGTGTTCCATCCGAGCGAAAAAATTTTGTATTCAGACTAATTCTTTCATCTCCGAAATCTCCATAAATCCTACTTTCGCAATTCCAAGATACTCCATTAATTTTAACTCTATCATTATACTTTTGATTTCTATTAAAATCACCCATCCATTCTATTTCTATTCTCTCTAAATTTATCCTTACTTCTAATTGGGTTTTAATCTCTTTTATTGGAATATGGACAAAAACTATACTATCATATTTTTTCAATTTTTCAAATTCTTCTTCAATTACCTTTTCATTTAAGTAAATCATTTTAACCTAAT
>JAGVXJ010000063.1 GCA_018303895.1 Candidatus Pacearchaeota archaeon | reverse complement strand
CCCAATCAATCAAAGGAACTGGAACTGTTTCAAAAATTCTATTTACCGGAGTATAAACAATAATTATTGTTGCGATAATTGAAATTAATGAAGATCCAAATAAGTAGGGATTGGTTAATGGCGAGCGATTAAAAACTCCTTTCCTAAAGCTTCTAAAATTGAATGCTCCTGCGATTTCTACAAGGATTAAAGTGATTAAAGTAGTTGTTCTTGCATCAGCAACACTCTGCCCGAGAATACTATAAGTAAAATAGAAAGTTCCGAGGGTAATTAAAGCCATTAAAGTTCCAGCAAATCCTAAAATTAAAAATAAATTTTTATCAAGAATATCTTTCTTTTTTCGTGGTTTTTCAGACATAATATCTGATGAAGAAGGATTGAATCCAAGAGTTATCGCTGGAAGATTATCTGTAACAAGATTCATAAAAAGAATATGCAAAGCAAGTAAAACAGGAACAGGCCAGCCCAAAAGTGGAGAAAGCAAAACTCCGACGAGAATTATAGACAGTTCAGCATAGTTACAAGATAGTTGGAAAGAAACAAATTTTCGGATATTATTAAAAATAGTTCTGCCTTCTCTTACTGCTGAAACAATTGTGGAGAAGTTATCATCTTTCAAAATCAAATCTGCTACACTTCTTGAAACATCTGTCCCATTTTGGCCCATAGCAATTCCAATATGTGCTTCTTTCAGGGCGGGAGCATCATTAACTCCATCACCAGTCATCGCAACAACTTCTCCGTTTGATTTTAATGCTCTAACAATTCTTAGTTTATGTTCCGGACGAACTCTTGCGAAAATAAAAATTTTTTTAACATCTCTTGAAAGTTCTTCGTCAGAAATTTTGTCTAATTCCCATCCCTCAATAACTGAAAAATTTTCAAATCCAATTTGGCGGGCTATTGAAACAGCCGTTTGTTTGTCGTCGCCAGTAATCATTTTTACTGTTATACCGGCATTTTTACAGGCAATTAAAGATTCTTTTATTTCATCCCTTGGTGGATCTTCCATTCCTGCAATTCCAATAAATACCAAATTTTCCTCACTT
Organism: Candidatus Pacearchaeota archaeon; assembly: GCA_018303895.1. Taxonomy (GTDB): domain Archaea; phylum Nanobdellota; class Nanobdellia; order Pacearchaeales; family GW2011-AR1; genus CABMGN01. The sequence goes on along the minus strand of JAGVXJ010000063.1, from coordinate 6,013 downwards.
AAATTTTCTTTATTTTCAACTTTTTTATAAGCAATTCCAAGAGTTCTAAATCCAAAAGAAGTAAATTTTTTATTTTCTTCTAAAATTTTTATTTTCTCCATTTCAGTTAATAAAATAATTCTTTCTTCTTTTTGAATATGAGAACATTTCTTTAGGAGAATTTCAAGTGCACCTTTAGAATAAACCCAGTAATCTTTTTTTTCTTTTACAAAGACAGACATCATTTTTCTTTCAGAACTGAATAAAACTTCTTTTTCAATTTCAATATCTTTGAAATCATTTTTGAAAATTCCTGCCTTAGCTGATAAAACTAATAATGCTGCTTCGGTTGGATTTCCCCTAATATTAAAAACCATATCTTCGCCAGTTCTTTCTATTCCAGAATCGTTACATAAAATTCCAGATTTTAAAAATAATGAAATATTTTTACTTTTCAAGGGATTTATTTTATTCTTATCCAAAAGAAAATCTCCATTTCCTTCATATCCCGTTCCAGTAATTTCAAAAATTTTTCCATCCGAATAAATTTTTTTTACAGTCATTTCGCCTTTAGTGATTGTTCCTGTTTTATCTGAACAAATAACTGTGGTTTCTCCAAGGGTTTCAATAATTGACATTCTATTTACTATTGCGTTTTTTTTAGCCATATTATATGCGCCAACAGAGAGGGTTGTTGTCAAAACAACTGGAAACCCCTCAGGAAATGCTGAAACTGAAAGTGCAATTACTAAAACAAGAATGTTGAATGTTATTTCAGAATTAATTTCATTTGAGGTTAAAAGCATAAAAAAACCGGTTATCACTGAAACTATAACTGCGATAATAGCCATGTATTTTGCAATATTATTAACTTTTCTTTGAAGAGGCAATTCCTTTTCAGTAGTTGAAATCATGTTGGCTATTTTTCCAAACCTTGTATCCATGCCAGTATAGATAACTTTTACAATGCACTTTCCAGTAATTAAAAATGAACCTGTAAAAACCATGTTTTCATCTTTGAAATTTTTTTCATCTCTAGTTGTTTTCTTTGAAATTTCTCTTGATTCTCCGGTTAAGATTGATTCATTAACTAACATTTCATTTTCACTAAGGACAATACAATCTGCTGGAACCTTTTCCCCATTTCTTAAAATTAAAATATCTCCTGGAACTATTTCTCTTGAAAGAATTTCTTTTTCTTTTCCATCTCGAATAACTATTGAAATTGGCATAATCATTTTTTTTAAGGACTCAATTGATTTTTCTGCCTTATATTCTTGAAAAAAACCGGCAAAAATAACTGTAAAAATAACTGCAAGAATTACATAAGCAGTAATACTTTTTCCGACGAGAAAAGAGAGAATCATCGCAACGAGCAAAAGATAAACAATAAAATTATTTTTTATTTGTCTTAAAAAAATTGAGAGTGATGATTTTTTTCCGATATCAACAATTTCATTATATCCATAATCATTTAATTTTTTTTCTACCTCTTTTTGAGTAAGCCCATTTTCCATTTAAGTTTAAAGATTTTTTAGTTATTAAAGTTTTTGAAAAGAAGTTTGCAAAAATAAATTTTCCACGAAAATTGCAAACTTCTCCGCAAAGAATTTTGAAAATTTCTCTGAAAAATGAAAATAAGAATAATTCAAACTTCTCTGAACACAATCCTTATATATTCAAAAATCTTATTTTATTAATAAAGATGGTGCAGGAAATTTTCATAAATTTAAGTATAATACTTGTTGTAACTCTTATTGTTTCTCTACTTATGAAATTTTTAAAACAGCCATTAATTATAGGTTATATTTTAAGCGGAATTTTGGTAGGCCCGTATATTTTTAATCTTATAACTTCAGAAAGTTTATTCCGGATATTTTCACAAATTGGGGTTGCTCTGCTTTTATTTATTGTAGGACTTCACATGAATCCAAAAGTTATAAAAGAAGTTGGTTTTGCTTCTTTAGTTACAGGAATTGGACAAGTTTTATTTACATCTGTGTTTGGTTTTTTTATTGCAAAACTTTTAGGATTCTCGACGATAATTTCAATTTATGTTGCAGTAGCCTTAACATTTAGTAGCACAATTATTATAATGAAACTTCTTGCTGACAAAAGAGATTTAGAAACTCTTTATGGAAAAATTGCAATTGGGTTTTTAATTGTCCAGGATTTTATTGCGATTATTGCTCTTATGGCAATTTCCTCACTTTCTGGAAATTTAGATATTGCTGGTTTTGGAATAAATATTATTCTTAAGGGATTTGTTGCAATAATTTTAGTTCTTCTTTTTAGTCATTTTATTTTATCAAGAGCTTCAAACTTTTTTGCAAAATCCCAAGAACTTTTATTTTTATTCTCAATAGGATGGTGTTTGGCCATTGCAAGCTTATTTTTCTTTCTTAACTTTTCTTTAGAAATTGGTGCTCTTCTTGCAGGAATTTCCCTTTCAATAACTCCTTACAGCAATGAGATAAGTTCAAAAATGAAACCATTGCGAGATTTTTTCATCGTACTTTTTTTTGTTCTTCTTGGTTCGCAGATGATAATTTCTGATGTAACAAACCAAATTGTCCAAATAATTGTATTTTCAATTTTTATATTGATAGGAAATCCTTTGATTGTAATGATTTTAATGGGGCTTCTTGGCTATACTAAAAGAACAGGATTTTTAGCTGGATTAACTGTTGCACAAATTTCTGAGTTCTCTTTAATCCTAATCGCTCTAGGAATAAGTGTCGGACATTTACCTAAAGAAACACTTTCAATTGTGACGACAGTTGGACTTATAACTATTATGGGTTCAACTTATTTAATAATTTATTCAAATCAGATTTACCAAAAAATTTCAAAATATCTTGGAATATTTGAAAGAAAAAAAGTAAGGGAAAAAATTAATCTTAAATCAAAAAATTATGATGCAATTTTATTTGGACAAAATAGGATCGGATTTGGAATTTTAAACTCCTTAAGAAGAATTAAGAAAAATTATTTAGTTGTTGATTTTAATCCTGAAACAATTTCAAATTTGAAAAAACTTGGAATTCCTTGTATGTATGGGGATGCTGATGATGTTGAACTTCTTGACGAACTCCCTCTTGAAAAAGCAAAAATAATTGTTTCAACAATTCCGGATTTTGAAACAAATTTAGTTTTAATAGAAAATATTAGAAGAAGAAATAAAGAAGTAATTATAATTGTCAGAGCTCACCAAATAAAAGATGCTTTTGTTTTGTATGAAAAAGGTGCAGATTATGTTTTAACACCGCACTTCCTTGGTGGAGAATATGTCTCAAGAATGATTTTCGAGGAAAAAACAGATAAACAAGCATACAAATTAGAAAAAGAAAAACACATTAAAATGCTGAAAGAAATCGCACGACAAGGGCATGAACATCCAGACGTTGAAAAGGGTTAATCCTCGTCTTTATTGTCTTTTTCTTTTATTCCTATTACAGAAAAGAATAATTCAGACAATCTCAGTAAAAATTCCAATAAGAAAATAAACAAGAAATAAATTGAAATTTCGCCCATAAGAGAAGGAATTTGTGAAAGTCCAGAGAATAATTTTGTTATATCGAAAAGATCAGAACGAGTTATCGCAACAGCAAGCAAGGTTAAAGGTAAAAGCTTCGCAATTTCCTGAGAAAAACTTTCGCTGTAATAAGCAGACAAACGAATGACTGAAATTATCGTCGCAGAAATAAGAAGAATATGACTCACCGAGATTGAAGTCTCAATCAAACCAATTAATAAAAAAGAAAAGAAAGCAAAGCTAATTAAAATCATCATTGGCAATAAGAACAAAAATTCAAGGAAATAAAAAAATCCGCCAGAAATCTTTGCAAAAAAAGACGAACCAGAAAGAGTGTATTTATCCAGATTAAAATCAAGAATGTCTCTCTTTGAAATAAAACGATAAAATTCCCAGATTAAGAAACAATAAACAAAAATTAGCAAAACAAGAGTTAAGAGATAAAAAAACTTATTCAAGGGATACGGAAAAACATTTATCAAAGAATTAAACATAATTCCAAACGAACTCGCCCCTTCTGCCATGATTGATTTAGGAAAAAGAGTTATTTAAAGATGTCGCTGGGTAGAGTATAATTCTAATACAAAATTCCTCCCAATTAAATTTAAATATTCTGAAACTTCGATTTGGAGATGAACGAAGACTTAGGAATCCCTGCTTTGAAAGTAGATTACAAATCATTCAGATCAGGAAAAATTTTCGGAAAAATAGAAACGATTCTTTGTGGGTTTGTTAAAAAGATTATTAACACTGAATCAAAAGAAAAAATGGAAGAATTAGAAAATAATTTAGACAGAATATACAACCTGTACGAAAAAGCAATTGTGTTGTATGATGTTCCCCTTAAAGAAGCTGAAGATACAATAAAATTTTATATTCAAGCAAAGGAAAAGATAAAATCACTTAAAGATGATTAAATTTAAATAATAGACTTCTTTCGACTTGTTATGTTAGACATTAAATTAATTCGTGAAAGCCCGGAAGTTGTAAAACAAAATTGCGTGAACAGAGGTTATGAACCAGAACTTGTCGACAAAATTCTTGAGATAGACCAGGAATGGAGAGAATTAAAAAAAGAAGACGACAATTTAAGAAGTAAAAGAAATAAAATTTCTCAAAAAATAAGTGAATTAAAAAAAGCAGGAAAGGACGCAAAAAAAGAACTTGTTGAAGCAAAAGATATTCCAGAAAAACTCAAGAAAAATGAAGAAAAAGAAAATCAATTAAAAGCAAAATTAGACGACCTTGTTTCAAGAGTTCCAAATATTCAGCATGAAGATAATCCCGTCGGAGATGAAAGTAAAAATCAAGAAGTAAAAAAAGTTGGAAAAGTTCCAGAGATAAAAAGTCCAAGAAGCCATCTTGAACTTGGAGAAATGCTTGATATGATTGACATAAAAAGAGCAACGAAAATCACAGGGGCGGGATTTTATATTTTGAAAGGAATGGGCGCAAAACTGCAAAGAGCTTTGGTTCAGTTCATGCTTGACTTCCACAACAAAAATGGTTTGACTGAAATAAATCCGCCACAATTAGTAAATAGAAAAAGTGCTTTCGGAACCGGAAATCTCCCAAAATTCGACGACCAATTATACAAGACAAATGATGAATTAGTTTTAGTTCCAACGGCTGAAGTACCAGTAACAAATATTTACGCTGACGAAATTTTGAACGAAAAAGATTTGCCCAAAAAATTCTGTGCCTTCACTGAATGTTACAGAACCGAAGCTGGAAGAAGGGCGGGCGAAGAAGGATTATTTCGACTTCACCAGTTTGAAAAAGTTGAGATGGTTTATTTATCTAAAGCAGATGAATCTTATGAAATGCTTGAAGAAATGACAGGAAACGCAGAAAAAATTCTTGAACTTCTCGGACTTCCATACCGACGACTTTTACTTTCTACTCAAGATGCTGGTTTCTCGTCAGCAAAAACTTACGATTTAGAAGTTTGGAGTCCATTTATGAAAAGATATTTAGAATGTTCTTCGTGTTCAAACTGCACTGATTTTCAAGCAAGAAGAATGAACACAAGATATCAAGGAAAAGAAGGTTTGAAATTCGTCCACACTTTGAATGGTTCAGGAATTGCTCTTCCAAGATTAATGATTTCAATAATGGAAAATAATCAAAACGCCGATGGAAGTATAAATATCCCAAAAGTTCTTCAGCCATATTTAGGTGGAATGAAAAAGATTGAAGTTGCGAAAATTAAAGAGAAAAGAAAATGAACACTATTTGTCCGAAATGTGGAAATCCAAAACAACCTTGGTTTAAATTATGTTTTAGTTGTAATGAAAAAGAAAAGCAAAAACCCACTTGTGAAATATGTGGAATTGAGGTTCCAGAAAGACATTATCTCTGTAAGACGCACTTCTTAGAAAAATTACAGGAAAAGAAAAAACTGAACCAAATAGAATTTGTTAAAACTAAAAAACAAGAAGACTACAAAAAGAAATTTGAAGGAAAATATTATTTTAATTTTCACTATTTTTAAAATCC
>JAGVXJ010000062.1 GCA_018303895.1 Candidatus Pacearchaeota archaeon | reverse complement strand
ACTACTCTTTTTTTACTTTCTCTTTTTTGCTATTTTTTTTAATACTTTTTTCTTTCTCGGTGTTGTAGTAATTTTTTCTCGCAGTATAATTTATCGGATTTTTCAATCTCATCTCTTCTTCCGTCGGAATAATCCCTATTCCTTTATAATAATCTTTATCATAATTTGGCGGGAGAATCGCTTTTCTTGCATACGTCCAGTCGATTTGCATTTGGATATAACCCTCATTTAGCGAAGGGTTATTTTTTTTATTCCATTCATCAATTCTTTTTTCCACTTCCTTTTTATCCAAATTTATTGACCTGAAAAAATTAATTAAAATAAACAATGCTCTTTTTTTCCCATCACCCATTCCCCCTGCAAGAATCTTTTTTATCGAGGGCGGAATTAAATTTTCTGAAAGTTCAATTATTTTTATTTCGGCATAATTCTTTTTATCTTCAATTTTTTTGTTATAATCTTTTTCCGTCTCTCTTTTGTTGTTTGTTTCTTTATCCCAGTCCAATGCCTGAATCAGAAGTTCTTTTGCTTCATCTTCTTTTGAATTAGGAATAAAATTTTTTATTTTAATCTGCATTGGTTCCGCGTCGCGTGGTTCAAAATCTTTTATTTTATCCGCGTCGATAACCGCGCTTGCTAGAGCTGTTTTTTCATGAAGAGAATAAGGCATCCTAAACAAATGACGAGGGGAAACCAGAACTAAATCTGGAATAACTTCTTTGGCAGATTCTGTGTCTTTAACATAAGCACTTTTGTTTCCTGCGAGTATTGAAATTTTTTTTACAAGTTCTTCATTAATTAAATGTGCCAAATATTTTGCAATTATTCGAGGATATTCTGGAAACATCTCTGAAGTTTTATTTCCGTAAACCTCTTTGGGAAATGCTTTCCAAGGTACAATTAAATGAAAACCCTTTGAACCGCTGAATTTAACTCCAATATTTTTTATTCCAGAAAATTTCAATGCTTTTACAATTAATTCTCCCATCACCTTACTATAATCTAAATATTTTGAGTCTATATCAATTAGTAAATCCCAACCTTCTCGCATTTCGTTTGCTTCTGCCTGGCTCATTCCAGTAAAAATTCTTAATGGGTCTTTCCAAATCTCTTCAGAACAATGAAAACTTGTCGCCCCTCTTTTTACCAATTCAAAAATATCTCCGGGGTACTGAAAACTATCCGGTCTTTTTCCAAATCCCTCAAAAAATCTTGGGCATATTTCTCTATTCTTTGAAAATTCAAAAATCGCTTTCTGAACTTCCGGTCGCGAATAATATATTTGGGTCATGCTTCTTATCCTTTCTTCTTTGAAAGATTTTTCAGGATTTTCATCACCTGTTTTTTCGTCTGGCATAACAAAAAGAATACTTTATTCTTTATATGATTTTTTATACTCCCAACTTATACTTTGCAATAACAATGCTTAAAAGAGAGGGTATCTTTTCACGAAGATGTTAGTCAAACTTCAAGACCCAACTTTACTTTCAAAGTCAGTAGATATAATTTCCGAACTTGTAACTGAAGCCAGAATTAAAATGAATGAGTTTGGAATGAGCATAACTGCCATGGACCCAGCAAATGTTTCAATGGTTTTTTTTAAATTGCCTAGGAGCGCCTTTTCAGTTTATGAAGGTGGGACTGATGTTTTAGGAGTTAACCTTGAAAATTTGAAAAAAGTCTTGCGAAGATGCGGCTCAAAAAGTACTTTGGTTTTGGAAAAAAACGAAGACAATGTTTTGAATATTTCAATAGAAGACAAAATAAAAAGAAATTTTTCTATGAGCTTAATTGAAGTTGAAAGCGAGGACAAAAATATGCCAAGCCTTGAATTTAGTTCTAAAGTTATTTTAAACTCTTCAGATTTTATCGACTCTATTGAAGATTGTCTTATTGTTTCCGACGCTTGTTCATTTTCAGTAAAGGAAGGAAAATTTATAATTGAATCTCGAAGCAATCTTGATTCTGCAAGATCAGAATTTTCTGGAGACGAAGCAGAAATTCATGCCGAAGATTGCAAATCAAGGTACAGCCTTGAATATCTTCAAAAATTTGTAAAAGCGTCGAAACTTACAGAAAAGACGACGCTGAATTTTGCATCAGACCACCCACTTCGTCTCGACGTGAAATCAGCAAATATGGAAATTTCTTTTCTTCTCGCACCAAGAGTCGAAGTTGAGGATTGAGATGAGAAGCAATATCTTGAAATGTAAAAATCCGAATCTCAGTCCGAGCAGACGATTAGGATTAAAATGAATTCTATTGATAAATTATTTGGAATAAAGAAACCGATTATTGGTATGATTCATTTGGCTGGAAGTTCTCAAGAAGAAAAAGTTGAACGCGCAATTGAAGAATTGAAAATCTACGACGAAGAAGGAATTAATGGTGCGATTATTGAGAATTATCACGGAGATGTTTTGGACTTAGCTTTTGTTTTAGAAGAGAGTGCGAACCTAAACTTAAATTTAGTAAAGGGAATTAATGTGCTTGGAGATTTAAGGTCATCCTTTAATTTATCGCATATTTCCGATGCAAAATTTATTCAAATTGATAGTGTGCAAAATAAGGATTTGAATGCATGGGAGTATGATTTTTTAAGAAAGTTTTTCCCAGGAATTTATATTTTAGGCGGGATTAGATTTAAATACAAAACACCGACGGGAAATTCACTTGAGCAAGATTTAGAAGAAGGAAAATCTAATTGTAATATCATTGTAACAACTGGTGATGGAACTGGGATTGAAACATCAATTCAAAAATTAAAAGATTTCAAAAATTATCTCGGAGATTTTCCATTAATAGTCGGTGCCGGAGTAAATTTAAAAAATGTAACTGAACAACTTTCCGTTGCTGATGGCGCAATAGTCGGAAGTGCATTCAAGCCATACAAAAATACTTACGAAAAAGTAGACAGAAATCTCGTGAGAAATTTTATGAATGAAGTTAGAAAGTTGAGATAAAAATATAAATTAAAAAAATAAAAAACTATTTGATTTAATCTTCTTCGGTTTCGTCATCTTCTGTTTCGCTAGAATTGTTTTCTGAATTATCTTGAGAATCATTTCTGTTCTCTTTTCGCTCATTTTTTCTCGTCTCTTTTCTGAATCCTTTATCGTCGACAAATTTCTGAGCTTCTTCAGGACTCATGTTCTTTTCATTCATCAATCTTGTTTTTATTCGTTCTTTCTTCTCGTCGTTTAATTCAGATAATCTCGCAGTTACGTTTTCCGCCTTAGAAATTTTCATTTCAATTTTGGATTTTTGTTCTTCACTGAGATTTGCATTTAGCAGAAGATAATTCATAAAATTTATTCTTTTCTCATGAACCTGTATTGCTCTTTCCAATCTGACAAGTTTTTCCGTAGACGAATTCAAATCTTTTCCAGATTCTAATTTTCCCATTCTATTTTTTATTTTTTCAAGAATTCTTTCGTGAGCATCGAGGGCTTTTTCCATTTCTTTGGGATTATTATTTTTTGCAGCAATCTTTGCCTGAATTAATCTAAGTCGAGCAAGTTCAAGTTCTTTTTCAATCTTTTTTTCTTGATTAAATGTAAACCATAAGCCAACTTGTTTCCAAGCGATTTGTCCACCACTCGTGCTTTCGTCAAGTTGAAGTTCTTGTTCTGTACCAGAATTTGTTTGATTATCTTCAGCCAATACAAAAGACATTACAAAAATTCCTAAAAACAAAACACACATCAATGCAACACTTATTTTTTTCATATTTATTTTAAGAATAAGAAGTTTTTAAGGTTTTACAAATATCTATTATTGAATATACTTATCTTTTTAAAATTAAAATCCCTCAAGTTTCTATGTTTAATTATAACAATTTTCGGGAAGAGAGAGAAAATTTTCTTAATTGTTGGCAATGTGGAAGAGGTTATGATATTGATTCAGGCATAAGAAACTTCTTAATTGACTTTAATAAACTTCCATTTGTATACTCTTTAGGGTGGACTCATTCTGGTTTAATTGAAGATAACCCTTATTTAAGAGAGTGGGCTTTGAGATTGAATACTATTCCTTTGGATGGAGGGTTTTATTTTTCATTTGCTTTTAACACAAGAGATGAAAAATCGGGAGGTTTTTTAGAAAATTTAAAATTAGCTAATGTTGAAAAAAAAGATATTTCTCATATTTTTAAAAGAGGTAGTTTTTGGGATTTTGTGATTAGTGAATGTATTCCTTTTAGACCAGTTTATACTGGAGGTTTTATTCAAGTTAGAAGAAAATACCATGGAACAAGAAATTTAACTTATATCTCTAAAATTAAATCTGCCTCTTTCTTTTCTGGGAAAAGAAATCCTGAAGAGTTTGAGAGTTTAAGAAAAAGACAAATAGACAATGTTCATAATATTATTCTAAAATATTTGGAGAATTAATTAGAATTACAAATCTCTACTCTCAAAATAATTCAGCAAATATATTTTACTTCTCTCTTCCGAGGTGACTTTGGAAATCTTGGGTTGTATATTGCATAAAAAGTTCCACTCTCTCTTGATTTTATTAATTCTTCCATAGATGAAATTGAACTTACTTGTTCTTGTCTGATTGCTCTTTTATTGTCAACAAAAGTATTTCTTACTAATTCTACAAATCCTGCTCTTGCCAACCCGTTCATTATATCATACAAATCTAAAGAACTATCTGCTGGATGAAATTGTATTGGTAAAGTCGCTAAATTAACAACTCCCTTTACTTTTACAATATTTAAAATTCCTGAAATGTCATTGCTGTGTCTGGTTTCTCTATGTGGATTTGTAATCGGATTAACAAAATAATCACTTGGTCCTTGCCATTCTCGAGAAATTATTAATCGTCTTAATCTGCTTAAATTTTCCTTTTCTTCTGGATTATATTCAAATAATTTTCTGACTTTTTCATAGGTATTCTTTACTATTTCAATCATGTCTTTAAGGACGAATTTTCCTTTTTAATAATTTCGGTGATTTTTTACAAATCCCTTGACTGCAAAGTTCTCCTTCCGTTTGCTTTTGCCCGCTTAATCGCCTCACTTAACATATCTTCGACTTTTCTTTCTAACTCTCTCTCAACTTCATCAGCGACGCTGGAAATTGCATTTTCTTTGTCCAACTCTTTTACTTTCGGGCGAATGTTTGATTTTATAATTAGTCCTGGCATTGTCTAATTAAGATTTAACTCTTTTTATTTTTTTCTTAATGAACAAAGATATCAGTGCGATGATAGACAAGACTATGAATGTACCCCAAACAAAAACAGATACAACTCCACTGACTATTGCACCTAATCCTGTAAATTTTACCTGTAAAAAATTTTGGCATTGTTTTCCAATCAAACAATTTATTCCATCCACAATCAAAAAAGATGAAATGCCTATTATTGTAATACAAAATAAAACTTTTTTCCATCTTTCTTCAAAAAAATAATTCTCTTTTTTATTCATTTTATTTTTAGTAATGAAACCTCTGTTCATATTCTTTATGGTCAAACCATTCTAAAATCACTGACAATATCTCTATTTTATTTTCTGGCATTATAGAATAAACTAATCTCCATCCGTCGGGTAAATCATATTTCCAAAGATTATTTACTTGGTATTTTTTAATATAAACTTCAGGAATTAATTTTTTAGGGATTTGTATTCCAGAGAAGGCATTTATTTGCAAATCTCCAACTGCTCTTTTTATCTGTTTTTTTATTTTATCATTTTCAGAAAGTTCTTCAAATTCTTTTTGCAAATTCTCATCTGCAAAAACTACTCTGGATTTTTTTATTAGTTTCATATTTCTATGCTAGGTCTTTTTGCAAATTTCTTCGCCAATTCCGGATTCCAAATATATCCCACTGTTCCGTTTCTGTCGAGGGCAATTTTATTTATGCTTTGCAAATAATCTAAAACTACTAAATATGTCTGCCACATAACTTTTTTCGGAAGTTTTTTCCATAATTCCGTGTAAGTATATTCAGCTGAATTTTTTTCTATAAATCTCTCAATCATCATCACTGTTTGTAATGTCGGACTTCTCGCGAATGGATTTTTTTGAATTTGTTTCATAAAAGTTAGTATATCAATTGATATATAAATGTTTTGATTGAAAAATCAGATTTCTTTTGAAGAAGAATTATCCAAACAATCCTCTGAACCAATCCAACAATCTCTTTAATAATCCAACTTGTTCACATTCTCCGTCGACGCAGAGATTACTTTTACACTCGAAATGATTTTGACACTCGGCATTTTTATCTTTTTGTTCTAACAATAATTCTTTAAAACAAAAAACATTTGTTCCGTTTATTATTTCTCTTACTCCACCGTCTTTACAATTTCCTAAATTTTCAGGGCAGATACAAGCACCACAATTTAAATCAATCGGTGGTTGCTGTTCACAAAGTTCTGAACAAAAACTACAATCAATCGAATGTTCAGTTATCGGTGTTGGTTCTATAGACTCAAAAGGGAGAGAGTTGGTTTCATTCCTTAGAAATTCATTACAATTTTCTCCAGTGAAATAAGTTTGAATTTGATAACTGTAAATTTTCTCGAATGTAAATGGTTCTTCTTTTGTTACATTATGTCCTGAACTAAAATGATAATAGTGTGTAAAATATTTTGTTATATTTGTTGAATTACTCCAACCAGACATCAAAACAGGGCATAATATAGTAGAAGAACCTGTTAAATTTTCTTCGAGAGAATTTGGAACTTCTTCAAGGGTAATTTCTTTTAAAGTTATACTTACTTTATCGTCTGAAATAGAATTTAATTTAATGCTAAAATCATTTTGTCCGTCGTCATTAATATCAAAGTTATTTTCTTGGTTCATGCTCATAGTGACCTCTTGTGGATCAGAAGCAACTTCTAAAACGGCATTTGATTCTAAAATAGATTTGACTCCGACATAATGAAGTTCTCCGTTGTCTAAATTAAATTTTATTCGAGAATTAACCGATAAATCATGAGTATACCCTTCGTGAAATTGGTCTGAATTTATCACGTAGATGTTTGTCCATTGCGAAATCATTTCAGAAGATTCAGTAAATAAACTAATCTGAATTATCAAAAACATCAAAACCAAAATAAAAAATATTTTCTTCATTTTATTCT
>JAGVXJ010000061.1 GCA_018303895.1 Candidatus Pacearchaeota archaeon | reverse complement strand
ATATCTTTTGCTGGTTTTGGATTTAATAGTTCAGGACTTTCCAAATCCATATTCGCTTCAATTTCTGCACCTGTTTTAGCAAATAATATTAATACAGGAACAAGAGGTTATCTTTCGTTTTCAACGAAGTCGGCACAGGCAGATACAACATTAACAGAAAGAATGAGAATAACTGGCGACGGATTAGTTAATGTTACTGGGAATTTGAATGTTGTCGGGAATCTATCCGCCACGAATGTTGTTGGTTACGACGGAACGGTTTGTGCTTCTGGTTGTGAATATACTTCAATAGCGACGGCAGTAACGACGGAAGGAGTGGGGAAATCAATATTTGTAAAAAGAGGAACTTACTCTGAAACAACTAATATCACAATTCAGAATAATCAGAATATTTATTTTGATAAAGTATTAATTAATTTAGCGACAGAACAACAAATTGATATGCTTTCAACTGGTTATAATGCTACGCTGTCTGGAGATTTATACGTCGCTGGTGATGGATATAATAGAAGATTATTAGATGTTCGTGTTGATAATGTGAACGCAGAAAATTTATTATTAACCATTTCACCAACGTCTGGATTAGCAATGATTGCAGACACAAGACAAGTTTTTACTTGGGGAAATGCAAATCGATTTAATATAAAATATACTCCATTTACAATAACTTCACCAAACGCAGGATATACTGCACAAATATTTTCAACAATAAGTCAAAACTCAACTTACAAAATTGAAATACCTTCAGTAACTGTGACTGGTGGAACTGGAACTGGTGGAGTAACAGGGGTGGTGGTTGGCGACGATTACAATAATATCGAAGTCAATGTTAAATATATTACAACTGCAACGGGAAATACTGGAACAGGTGTCAACTTAATCGCAGGTGGAGATAGAAATTCAGTTAGAGGAATTGCTTATGGATGTGATGCTTCAAATTTAACAAATTCAGGAACAGCAAATAATGTAGCTTCGGTGGTATCAACATAAAATGAAACTTAAAAAAAAATTTATTTTTATTTTGTTTATTTGTTTAATTAGTTTTGTTTCTTCTTATGGATCAAGCAATGAAAATTATTCTGTTAATGTGTTTGTTACTGGTTTACAATCTTCTGACTCTTTAATTGAAAATTATAACGGAACAACTTTTTTGAATGTGTATTCTGGACAAACAGGAAATGCAAATTCGACAAATTATTTCTCTAACATCGGACCAATTGGAAAATTTTTGGGAATCATTTTGAATTTACCTTATTGTGGGGATGGAACGTGTAATAATGGGGAAACTTGTTCTTCTTGTGTTGGAGATTGTGGGGCTTGTCCAGTAAGCCCAGGTGGCGGTGGAGGAAGTACAACTTCTACTGAAATAATTAAACCAAAATGCTCTCTGGATTCCGAATGTGGTTTAATGAAATACTGTTCTAATGGAGAATGTTATAACGCTGAATGTTTTGAAAATAAAGATTGTTCCGGCGACAAAGCTTGTTGGGAACACAGATGCGTAAAATTATTCGACGTGAAAATAATTAATTTTTCGTCGCCAGTTAAACTCGGAGAATTTTTTGAATTTAGTTATTTCCTTAAAGGCATGGCTAAAATCGAAAATGATGTAAAAATGAATTTTTGGATTGAACAGGATGGAAAAAAAATAAGTGAAGGTTCGGATGTTATTTATGTTGGAAATTTCGAGGAGAAAACTGAAAACGCGAAATTATTTATTCCGAAAGATATTCAGTCAGGAAATTATAAATTTTATACCGAGCTTGATTTTAATAATTACAAAGCAACTTCTTATAGAACAATTTCAATTCTTGTAAAGGGCGACGAGGTTGAAGTAAGAAGTGTTCCTTTACCTAATTTGACAACAGTTTTACTTATAGGTATTATGGCTTTCTTGGGTTTGATTGTTCTATTGATTTTCTTAATTGAAAGAAGACAAATTAAAAAAGCGTTGCATGCCGAAGGTGTTGTGATAAAGAAACATAAAATCACGACGACAATTCTTTTTTCACTTTTAGGTTTGTGCTTAATTTTATTTTTATTTTTCAGAGATAGCCTATCTTATCTTTTAGAAAAAATCGGTTATTTATTTCAATCCACTTTATTCTTTGAATCTATAACTTGGATAAAAGCTCATTTGATTTTATTCTTTGCATTTGTAATTCTTATTACTTATTTAATCTGGTTAATTATTTATTCTATAAGAAGAAAGATGAGATATAAAAAATACGGATATTAATTTTTATTTTTAGATTACATTCAATACATACAGAAATCTTGAACCGATTTGTAAGTGTGAAGTTCTTTTTCTAAAAACCACAACGCTATTTCTAATTTTGCGTCGTCTTTATTCGCTGATGAATGAACAACATTTCTTATTGCTTTTTGACCAGCGTCAGCTGAACTGTAACTATGATGTGCAAAATCTCCTCGGATTGTTCCGGGTTGTGCGGATTTTGGTTCTGTTGGTCCGCAAATTTTTCTGACAACTTCAATAACATCATTTCCCTCAAGAACGAACGCAACAACTGGACCCTCGACGATAAATTTCAAAAGATTTTTCCAAACTGTTTCGCCATGTCTTTTTGCGATGTCATCTTCTCTATAATGTTTTTTTGCAAAATTATCATCCACCCAAATCATTTTCATACCAACGATTTTCAAACCAGCATTTTCAAATCTTTCAACTATTCTTCCAGTCAATTGTCTTTTTACTGCGTCGGGTTTTACCAAAACTAATGTTCGTTCTACCATGATTTATTTTTGTCGGGTATGTTTATAAATTTTGTTGTGCGAATTTTACAATTTCAAAAAAAAAAAACGTTTATAAACTATAATCACCTATTTTCTTAAGAAAGATGGTGAACAATAAAATATTCTATATTCTGGTTTTTGGAATTTTTTTGGTTGGTTTCGTATGTTCAACTCTACTTTTAGATTTCACAGAAACTTTTACTGGTGTGAACATTAATTCCACACGATTTGCCAATTTAACTACAGGAAATTTTAGTATTTCTCAAAATGGTTTTTTAATAATTCAAAATCTTACTGCAAACAGTTCGATTGCTTCTTCGAAATTAACTGAAAAGCAAGCAAATATCAACCTTTCAAGAAATTTTACTATTACTTTGTCAATCGAAATGACTGATACAACGTCTACACTTGATGATGGAGATATAATGGCTTCTTTAATCTCAATAAACAGTTCCTTAACTAATTCTTCTATGTGTGGGATTATCTATGTAGTTGATTTGGGAGATGTTTATACTATTTCTATTTATAATTCTTCTATAACTCTCCCCGATGTTCCCCCGGTGGCTTATTCTGAAATTTCCGGTGGAATTGGGAATGTTACTATGACATGGAATACGAATACAAAAATGATAAATTGTTCTTTTTATAATGGAACAAATAGTGTGAGTGTTATAGCCAGTGATGAAAATTTGTTTTTTCAAAATAATTCTCAACTCAATTTAATGGGGTATATTGACGGGATGGTTGGGGCAGACACTTATAATTTTTCAACCCCTTTGATGACTTATGCTGGTGCTGGTTATGGTTCTGGAGCAGATAATGGAAATGCGAGAGTTTGCACAAGTAATAATTCTGCAAATTGCGTTTCTACATCTATTGCTGCAGCAGTGAATCAAATTACAACTCTTGATGGAATCTCCAATTTTTCATTGTGTCTTTATAATACTACAACAGGACGTTCTGTTTTAGTTGCCAATACAACTTTCAGTTCCAATGCTGATTGTGTTAATTATGTGGGGAATGTTACTGGAATCCAACCAACTTTTGTCAATTTGACTATGAATAATGTTTGGAATGCGACAGTTATTCGAGGGAATTATACTATTGGGATGGGCGCTGGACTAACTGCAAACATTGCTCCTTTCCCACCTTATCTGAATTTTTCACATACTTCACTTGGGAGTTCGTATTACTCCACATTTGACAATTTAGTTTTTGCTGTTTCGGATAATTTGGTCCCGGAAATAATTTCCTTTGTTTCTCCAGGGGTAACTGTCTCAGCGAATAGAAGTATAAATAACATCCCCGTTAATATTTCCTCGACAGATGATTATCTTATAGATTCAATTTTAATTAGATTATACAATTCTTCAAAAGCACAGATAAATTCGAGTTTACAATATTTTGGTAATGTATCTGCTTCTTCTAAATTTTTCAATTTTACTTCTCTTTCTGATGGGGTCTATTATGTAAATGCAACTGTAAATGACACTTCTAATCATGTGAACGATAGTATTACTTTAAATATAATTCTTGATGTTACTGCACCAACTTTAACTCTTGAGAAATCTTCTTCAACCTTGAGTGCTATTACTTTTGTTACAACTTGTGTTGATGTCACTTCAGGTATTAATGGGGGGTGCTTGACCGTTTCAAGTACATCAGGAGTTGTTGAAGGGGATCAAGTAACTGGTTTGGGTTGCGGCACAACAGTAACGGTTACTCTTAATGCTTCGGATTACGCCGGCAATACTGCTCAAACAAGTACTGATATGGCAACGAGTGAATGTTCTTCTAGTAGTTCGGGTGGAGGTGGGGGTACGCCTTCTTTTTGGACAAATACTTTTGTTATCGATGCAACACAATTTAATGCGGGATATTCGAAAGATACTTGGGTGAAAAATAGATTCCAGTTTAAACTTGGAACTGAAACACATCATGTTGGAATTAAGAGTGTTTCTTTAACTTCTGCAGTTATAGAAGTTGCTTCAACCCCTCAAGAATTTACAATGAACGTTGGAGAAGAAAAGAAATTTGATTTGAACACCGACGGGTATTATGATTTAAGTGTTAGACTAAATTCAATTACTAATGGGAAAGTAAATGTTAATTTAAAAGGAATTTTGGAAAAAGTATCAGTAGCTTCTAATTTAGATGATGCCCAAAATCAGGATGTTTCATCGGGAGATGAGCAGAATGAACTTGGTCAAGATATTATGGATAAATCTTTGATTAATTACAAACTTTGGATAAGTCTTGCTGTTTTAGTAGTAATTTTTGTTTTGATTATAATTCTCCTTCTTAGTAGACATAGAAAGAAAAAGAAGAAATAAATTTTTAGACTTATTTTACTGACGCTCGCCGAGACTCTCACAAGTTCGGTCCCAACTTTGTGCGCAAAGATTGGCGCAGTCACTTCGCGTGAAGAAAAAGAAGAAATAAATTTTGGAATTTATTTCACTAACGCTCGCCAACGTGGTCACTTCGTGTGAAAGTAAGAAAACAAAAATTAAAGTTTTCTTTCATAGACGCTCGCTAACGCGGTCGCTTCGCGTGAAGAAATAAATTTTTCCGATTTATCTAATCTTATTTAACTTTCCGAAATCATAGACTTTGCCGGTTTTTTCATCAATTAAATAAGTTTTAAATTTTTTTAATACATCTTTTCCCACAATTGACCATCCCTTTTCTCGATAATACTCTTCATCTATATCGGTTCCTTCAACCATTGGAAAAAAACTTGGAACAACAATTACTGTTTTATTTTTCCATTTTCCGATAAGAAATGCTTTGAATTTTTCTCTTTTAACATTTGATTTGTCTTTAAGATAAACTGCGGGGTGAACATGCCCCATCACAATCGTTTTTATTTTTTTATTTAGAATTTCTGGGAATAGGAAATTTCCGTGTGTGAAACATAAGTCTTTTTCAATGTAATAATTTTGATACTTATAATTTTTAATCTCAATTTTGTCATGATTTCCACGAATTAAAATTATATTTTCTTTCTTTACAAATTTTTCGAGAAAGTTAAAGAAATTTATTATTTCAAAAAATTCTCTTTTATCAAAACTGAAGTAATGTTTGATGTCTCCGAGAAGAATGATTTTTTTTATTTTTTTCTTTCCAATTTTTTCAATTATTTCTTTTAATTCTTTTTTTGTTTGTTCTAACTGATTAAATGGAAACTGGATTCCTTGCTGTTTAAGCATTTGTTCATAGCCTAAATGTAAATCTCCGATTGCTAAAATTCCCGACGATGGAAAGAAAATTGATTTTGAGATAAGGATATAGTTTGATTTCATAAAAATTAAAAGAAAAGAAGATTTTTAGACATTGTGAAATGAGTTTCTTATCCTGCCCGAACTCTTGATTTGATTTTTTCGTTGCTCACTTTCCCCATTATTATTTGTCTTACCCGCTCTCCCTCTTCGAGATTTCAAATTTTAGTTTGTTTTTTTGTGAAATCTCTCGACCTTTCTGTTGTGAGCAACTCAAAATATTTTTTCCAACGAAAGTTTCCTACTTGCTACTTCGCCCACCTTCGACGCTTTGCGTCATTTTGCGTTCGCTTCGCTCACGGATTTTTTTAGAGTGATATCATCGGAAGATAATAGTCGCTCCACTCCTTTTTAGGAATTGAATTGTTAGAAATTATTTTTTCTTTGGTTTTCTCTTTTTGACTGGAGAAACTTCAACTTTCTTTTTGTAGAAAAATTTAAAAATTAGACATTAAATTGTATTTTATGAAAAATTTAATTATTATAATGGCTGGACTTCCAGGTACAGGAAAAAGCACACTTGCTTCAAAATTAGTAGATAGTCTTGAAAATTATGATTTGTATTCTTTATTGAATATTAGAAGAGATCTTGGACATAAGAAGTATAATTCTTATCAAAATGAGAAAGTGTTCACTGAAATGTACAGAAGAATGCAATCTTCTCTTGTTCAAGATAAAAATGTAATCGTTGATTCAACTCATACAACGGTTAATAGTAGAAGAGATTCTTATGAAATTGCTCTTAAAAATAATGCAAATGCCTTAATTATTGAATGTTTTTGTTTAGAAGAGGAAGCAAAACTGAGAATAAAAAAAAGACCCAAAAATGAGGGTATAATTATGGAACCTCGAAATCCAAGAGTTTATGATAAACTAAAAGATAGAATGATTAAAATTGATTTAGATGAATTGCCTGGGGGAGTGAGTTATGTGAAATATAATTCAGAGACATCTGAATTTGAGAAAGTTAAAATTGAACCTGAACTTATGTTTTTTATTGATAAGTTAGAAAGTATTGTAAAACTTAAATAATTATTTACAAATCCTTAAAAAATAATTCGAAAAGTATTTAAGCAGAGAATTTATTAAATGATTATATACGCTCATCCTTGCTTCGGCAAGGGATGGGCACTTTTTTAAAATGAAGCGGATTTCTATATTTATTGACGGGAACAACTTTTATTATGGGTTAAGGAAAATTTATGGAAAAAATAAAAGTTTAAAGAATTTTAATTTTGAAAAGTTTTGTTCTTTTTTATCGAAAGGGGAAAAGATTGTTGATATTTTTTATTACAATGCTGAACTTGATAAAAATGAAAATTCAGAAAAATTCGAAAGTCAAAAAGAATTTTTTGACAAATTAAGAAAA
>JAGVXJ010000060.1 GCA_018303895.1 Candidatus Pacearchaeota archaeon | reverse complement strand
CTGAAACACCTACACCAAGTCCTACTGCAACGCCAACAGCAGAACCTACCCCAACGGTGTCTGTAAACTTAGTTGGAAATCCAAGTTTTGAGCAAACAGATGGATCCGGTTGGCTTTTGAATTGGATAAGGCAAACCTTGGACATAATCGTTGACACGTTTACACAAGGTAGTGATGGTGCAAATTCAATCAAGATCGATACCTCAAACAAAACTCATTTATTTAGCGAGGTAATTGGAATTGATTCTTCCGTAAGCTATGTCTGGAAAACATATGTAAAAGTATTGAATTTAAATAGTGAATTTGGGTTTTATATCGACGAATACGATGTAAGCGGTAACTGGATTTCAGGGCAATGGAAGGGAATGATATCAAGTGGTTTTGACGGAGTTAAAACAATCAATTATTCTCCAACAAGCCCAAGCGTAGTAAAAGTCGGTCTTCAATACTATAATGTCGGTGGGGGTCACAATCAAATTTATTTGGATTCGGTGGAGTTAATCAAAAACTAGAATGAAAACACTTCTTGCGGCGGTTGCAACAGTTGTGTTTTTGACAAATGAATTAATAAGATTTGAAAGCTCAGACAACTGGCATGGAACTGACTGGGTTATTTTTTCTGCAACTGACGGAGAATTTACAGTCCTATCAAACAATATAAATCTCACAGTAATTTCTGTTGAGAATGAACCTGTTTTTGAAGAAGTTGGTCAGATAATAGTAAATGAGACAGATTTAGTGTCTATTACATTGAATGCCGTGGACGGAGATGGTGATGAATTAACTTATTCAATTGAAAAACAGTGATTCGCAGATTATAAAATTAATTATTAACAATCTAAACAGAATTCCTGTTGTCGAGGAAATTTCTGACCAGACTTTGGATGAAGACACGCAGGGAAATACATCTGTGATTGCATCTGATGCTGATGAAGAAGATTTAATTTATGAAATTATTGGACTGGATTCTTCTAAAGTAAATTGTGAGATTGATGGTCCAGACATAATTTTGCTTCCTTATGAAAACTGGAACGGACAGAGTTTTTGCGAAGTTAAAGTTACCGACGGAGAAGCAGAAGTTTTAAGGACATTTAATATAATTGTAAATCCTATCAATGATGCGCCTGTTTTGGAGGAAATTTCAGATATCACAGTAAATGAAAATGATCTAGTGGCAATCACCTTAAACGCGATAGACCCTGATAATGAAAATTTAATTTATTATATATCTGATTTTAGATTTGCAAAGACTGACGAAAATGTTTTTGAATGGCAGACAACTTATGATGATGAAGGGATTTATGAAATTGAAGCAAGGGTTACAGACGGAATTGAAACAGACATTCAAACATTCAAATTGGCTATTGAAGATTTGAATGAACCCCCGCATATCGTTGCTATTCCAGATATATTCCTCGAGGAGGATTCAGGATTTACATTAGTTGAAAATGTTTTATCTGCAACAGATAATGATGGAGAAATTACAAAATTCAAGATTGCGAATGAAAATCAAAACAATGTCGATTGTGAAGTGAATGGAAATGATTTGGGTTTAACTCCTGCAGTGAATTTCAATGGAGAAGCAACCTGCGTAATCCGCACTTACGACGATTATCTTGCTTATGATGAAACAACTGTAAAAATAATTGTGAATAATGTGAATGATGCTCCTGAGATAAAATCTTTTTCACCAAACTTTGACCCGATTTTAATTAAGAATGAAGAATATAATTTTAATATTGAGTGGTCTGATGTGGACACCTCTGCAGAAAATATAGTTGTGAGATGGTATGTGGATGATGTGCTTGAAGCAATTGGAACTGAATTTAATTTTGTTGGGTCTGAAGACGCTGGAGAATTTTTTATAAAAGTAGTAGTAAAAGATAATTTCGGCGAAACAGATTCTAAGGAATGGAAATTAATTGTCACGGATAAACCTATTGCAGATTCCTTCGAGGGAAGCACGACTGATTTTGAGGGAATGACCGACGATGAACTGTCTTCTGTGAATTTAGTTTTGGAAAAGATAAATTACGGAAAAATAGAATTTCTTCAACCAATTGATTTGACTTCTGTAGGAGACCTTGATAATTATGCGAAAATTTTAACAGGATTTGTTGTGATGGATTCTGGTAAATATCCTATATTTAAAAATCAAGAAGCAAAAATAACTCTTTACAATATTGATTCAGAAAAAACTCCTGCGATATATTACACAAAAGGATTTGAATCTGATTTCAGCAAGATCACGCAAGTTTGCCCTTCTTCAATCTGTTCAAATATTAATTATTCAAATAATAAATTAAGTTTCATTGTAAGTGGCTTTTCAAGTTTTTTAGTCGGCGATACTTTAACTTGTTCACAGCAAGGAGGAAATATCTGCGAGGAGAGCGAAGTCTGTTTGGGAAGTTTACTTTCTTCAAGAGATTCCGATGCTTGCTGTCCTGTAGAATGCGTACCAGCGTTTAATGATATAGACACCTGCAAGAAAATTAACAATCAAATAGAAATCGAAATAAAAAATCCAGACAAGAATGATGATTTTGAAGTTGGAGAAAAAATACCTGTGGAAATAAAAATAAAAAATAATCTCGACGATAAAGTTAATTTGGAAGTAGGAGCTTATCTTTATGATTTAAAAGAAGATGAATCTATCGGAGATGCAGAAGATAAAATAAAAATTGACGACGGAGATTCCAAAACAATTGAATTAGAAATTGAAATTCCAGAAGATATTGAAGATAATAAATTTGTCATATTAGTGAAAGTGGAAGATGATGAATCAACTTGCAACCAGGACAGCATAGAAATAAAAATTGAAAGGAAAGATCATTATGTTATTGTTAAGGAAATCACGATAACACCTCAATTAATTTCCTTAGGAGACGAAATGAATATTGAAGTGCAAATTGAAAATCTCGGAAGCAGGGAAGAAGATGCGATTGTTTTAATAGAAAATTCTGAATTAGGGATTTCCCAAAAAAGTGAAGAGTTTGAGATAGAAGAATTTGGCGAAGAGGATAAAGAAAGGGTGGATTTTATAATCAAGATTCCCGAGAATGCTACTGAAAAAGAATATATTCTTACTGCAAAGATTCTTTACAATGATGGTGATGAAAATTCTTTGGATAAAACATTCGGCGTGGTTAAGCGTTTGGATTTGTCTGGGTTGAATAAATTAGGCCCAATAAATTTGGAGACAATTTTCTTAAATGATAAAACCCCCTATAATCAAGGAGTTGTTTCAGAAGGAATAATTCTTTCCGATGACAATGGCGTCATTGCTCTTGGTGGAGATGACGGCAAAAAAATTATAAGCAATGTTAAAGTCAAACCACTTAGTTTGCGTTTGATTCCATGGTTAATTTTTGGGATAATTGTCTTATTCATTTTGATTATAATTGTTGATTTGGCTAACAAGAATAATCCAACTCAGTAACAACAAAAAGCATTTCATTCAGAATAACAATCTTTAAAAAGTGTTGTCATTTTAAGATTACTATGGTTAGAAAAAAAATCGCTTTGTTTGTTGGGATTTTAATATTATCTATCTTCTTAATGGGGTTTGTTAATTCTTCATCTGGTGACCTTGCGGATTGTTCTGGTGCAAACCAAGTTATTGAATTTAATCCATCACCTTGGGTTCTTGGAGAGAATTGTTTGCTCAACCATCAGTATACAACTCATACTCAGGAAACTGCGATTGCAAACATCTTTCAAAAAGGTTTATACTCTGTTTATGCAGAAGTTGGAAGAAGCGGGCCTTTGCAATCACAACCCGCAGAAGATTTCACATTGACAATTAACGGATTAAAAGGACCAGAAGTTCTTGACAGGCCTGGAGATGAAACATTAAGAATTCAGTATGCAGGGGATTTTAATTTTAATTCAGGGGCGAATAATATACTTATGAAAACTGCTGCTCAATGCCCTCCTGATACAACTGCAAATAGTGCTCAGGTAAATAAAATTTGTCTTTATAAAATTGGCATATGCGGAAACAAAATTCTTGATTCTGATGAAGAATGTGACGACGGAAATCTAATTAATGAAGATGGATGTTCAAATGAATGTGAGTTTGAAGAATTATGCCCGCTCGATGAAGAGGATTATGATTCTGTCGTTCTAATTGACGGAAGTAAAATTTATTCTCATTCAACTCCTGCAAATGCAGTATCGCAAATAATATCTTTATCTCTCGGTGAAGGAGAATATTCCGTAACCCTTGTAGCAAGGGATAATTACACCGGGAGAGATTTAGTAACTCAACC
Source organism: Candidatus Pacearchaeota archaeon (assembly GCA_018303895.1). Classification (GTDB taxonomy): domain Archaea; phylum Nanobdellota; class Nanobdellia; order Pacearchaeales; family GW2011-AR1; genus CABMGN01. The sequence continues at coordinate 8,393 of JAGVXJ010000060.1, read as the reverse complement.
AAATGAGCAATACCAACTTTCCTTCTTGAAAAATGGTGTTCAAGTTGGGATAACTCCTTCGACATCTGACTTAACAGATTATGTTGCTTTCGCGCAAGTAGAAGAAATTGTAACAACAAATCTTGTGCTTTCCGACGGAGCAGATTCAATTCAGGCAGTTCATTCAAAATATTTTGAAGTTCCAACTGTTTCACCAAACAGCTTGATCGCGGTTTGCGTTGGAATTAAAAAAAATATTCCAGAACCAGAATGCGGAAATGGAGTTTTAGAATCAGATGAAGAATGCGATTATGGTTTATTAAATGGATTTTTATGTGAAGCAGGTTACAATGAATTCTGTGAATACTGCACTGACTCTTGTGAATTAGAGACTATCTTCGGTGAATCTTGTGGGGACGGAGAAATAAATTCCCCTTCTGAAGAATGCGACGACGGAAATCTAATTAATGAAGATGGATGTTCAAATGAATGTGAACTTGAAGAACCAGAAAAATCTTGCGGAGATAATGTTTGCAACAATAATGAAACTTGCTCAACATGTGAAACAGATTGTGGAGTTTGCCCAACTGAATCTGTTTGTGGAAATGATATAATCGAAACAGGAGAAGAATGCGACGATGGAGATGATAACGGAGAGAAATGCGATAACTCCGACGACGATTGTGAATATTGTTCTAATAATTGTAAAATAATTGAGCGTGAAGAAGACAACGATAACAAGAATTTCAATTCAATAGGCTACAACCAAATTGGAAATTTCTGTGAAATAGATTGGGAATGCACGAGCTGGACTTCTTGTTCTAATGGGAAAATGTTCAGAGAATGCTACGACAAAAATAAATGCGGACTTGAATATAATCGTCCAATTGAATCTTTAACTTGCGGTTTAACTGCCCCGGTTCTTGCAGAAGAAAAACAAAAAAATAATTATCTCTGGATTATTTTGGGAATAATCACCTTAATAATTCTAACAATTATTTTAGTGAATATGAAAAAGAATTAATAGTTTCCCAGATTCATTTTCTTTTCTACAACTTCCATTCTTTGTTGCAAGTGGTAAATTTGATTTGACAATTCTTCTAGTTTAGTTGTTATGTCAATTAATCTTTTCGCGAGTTTTTTCTTTCTGTCTTGAGTGTCATCTCCCTCGGAATATTCATCTGATTCTGTTTGTTGTTTCGAAGTGTCTGAATTAGCGCTCGCCATGCCGAAAAAACTAAAATCACTCGCTTGCGTCGTCGCTGGTTCTTTTAAATTTGCTTGCAACTCCGCAAGTCTTTCTTTTTGCCGGTTGTATCTTTCGGTCAAATCAAGAACTTCGTTTTTTCTGGACTTGAATAATCCCATCAAAATTATACGACTAAATTGTTTTTATAGTTTATTGTTGCGCATTCTAAAAGGTTTTTTAAATAAGAGATTCTTTATTTTGTTAAGATGGTGGCGACAATTCAGCAAATTATCGGGAAGATTAATCCAAAAATGTACGCAGAAAAAGGAGCTGAGTTGCTGAAAAAATATGGTTCATCAGATGCGATTCCTGCTGAAGAAATAGAACCAAAACCTCTTAACGCGCACAAAATTGTCTATGATTCTGCGACAGAACAATTAGAGCCATTTTATTTTTTTATTCTTGACTTGATGAATGACTTGGGGTTGGCTCCTGAAAAACTAATTGATAATTTTTCTTCTTCGCCTGGCTCTGGGCATTTTGCAGAACTCGGACAAAGAGCGACGATGATGCAACAACAAGGTTTCAAAATAATGGGAGATATAAATACAATTCTCCGAAGTGTTCTGAATATAATTTATGATTTGAAAGAATTTAAAATAAGAATGCAATCCTACAAAGATTTTAATTCTAAGGACAGAGATAAAAAAGAAGCAGCGTTGCTGAGTTTGAAACAGATCTGGCTTGACAAAGTGGATATTACAAAAGGAAATTCCAGCGTAAAAGCAATGGCGTTGGGGCAGGCAGGTTTTCAAACGCTTCTCGACGCATTTTTGGCTGTGAAAGACGAAACTCTAAAAGATTTAAATGGAAAAGAAATTGATTTAAACGATAGAGTAAAAAGAATTATCCGTTCAAGAATTTTAGAATTTAATACTTGGTTAAAGCAGTCTGAACAGGAACTAACAAAAAGATATAATCTTGAAAAAACTTATTTGAAAAGTCAGGTGAATAGCTTGAAACTTTATTCGCGTTGGGCAAAACCTTATTTGAAGGCCGCGCAGCAACTTGAAATGAAAGAGGCAGGAAGAGAAGCAGCGTTGGTAAAAACATTTAATACAATTCTTTTGGAATTAACTTTGTTTGGGAAGAGCAAAATAAAAATTGAAGACTACGCGCTTTCAGGTGATTTGCCGAGGGACTTTACAAAATTAAAAATAAGGAGAGATTATTATTCATGCGTTCTGGTGGAATTCAAGTTCAGAGGAATTCCCCAGAAAGTTGCTCAGCAATCGCATTATGCTTTTGGAGGAAGAGCAGAAATAACTTTTATGGGATATTCTTTAAACAGCGACGAGATAAAACAATTGAATGTTGAACTTGACAAATCCGATGTCGGGGACACATTAAAATTAATTGAGGGAACAACGACAGAAAGTTTGGAACAGCTTCAAAAAGAAATTGATTTTTTCCTTGAAGAAAAAGATGTTGAAGAAAAAAAAGAAGGCTCAAACTCCGACGATGAATCAAATCCTTTTTTGGCTTTGATGGGTTATTATGAAAAATCTGAAGAGCCAAAGAAAAAAGAAAAACCAAAAGAGAACAAATCTATTTCTCCCGACGATTGGATGGAAAAAACTCATCTCCGTCCTCTTGCCGCAGCAAAAGCAGAAGACACCACATTTAATTTATTTGATATCTACAAGAAAGTTCACGGAATGCCGAGTTATACTGTTTAGTGTAACGAGGATGATTCTTAATCACAAATAATCTGATATGGTTTATCTACCAAACCTTTTTTATAAAACCTGTTTCTTTCATAGCTTCCAGGAATTCCGGATTTTAATCTATATTCTTTAATAGATTCCCTTGAGACATCTATTTCCATTTCTTCTCGGATATTATCATCTGAACAAGCTTCGCCATTTTCAAATTCTGATTTTAAAATTTCATTTATTTTTGGAATTAAATTATATTTTTGCAGATCTCTTCTTGACTTAAGCAGGTCTTTGGTATTAATACATCTCTGTTCTCCTTCAATGTTTCTTGCTTCAATCCGTCTGTTTGAAAGTATCCTACCGATTGTTGACTCAGACAAGTTCATATTACCTGCTAAATTTTTATGATTGAAAACATTAAATCTCAGGGGGTTAAATTCTTCAAAATATTCTCTTTGCTTGCCTGCAATCAAAACATAAGCATCTCTCAGTGTTCTGGTTTTCCATTCTTCAAAATTTTTTAATTGATTTAATAATTTGGAGGTTTCAGGATATAAAGACGGGTCTAATAAATAAATCCATGTTTTTGCTCCTTTGATATGTTCTGAGAAAAAAATTTCAGGTTTATCTTCTTTTCTTCCGATTATTGTAGCATCAGAAGTTGTGTCTAGGTCATAATCTTTAATGCACCCTTCAAGCCCTCTTAAATCTGGAGAACCAACAAGACCTTTGCCATTTGATTCTCCCTTCGATGGGATTAATGAAGAATAAATTGATTGCACTCTTTTGTCTGCGAAATCCTTGCCATCAGAATTCTCTGCTTTTGATTTTGTTTCCTGCAATACTGCTTCAATATTATCTGGGTTATATTTGATAGCTTCAGCTACGGTTCTCATTACTTCATCTGGAACAGCCATAAGATTTGAAAAAACAATCTTCTGACTTATATTTAATTCCTGTCTCAAACTTTGTGTTAATTGCATTTGCATTGCCATAAAAAATAATCTTTTTAAATCTTTCTATCTGGGACTACTTTAGAGTTACACTTAAAATAATTATTTGGATTATCTCTAACTTACTTTACTTCTTTATTTAATCCGTATTTGTTAAGAAGATATCTAAATTTTGGATGGGTTCTTATTTCATTTATATTTCCTTCTGCAATTATTTTTCCTTTCTCAAAAAGGTAGATATAATCAAATTTATTCAACAAATGAAGTCTGTGAATGGACGAGACTATTGTTTTATTTTTGAAATTTTTGAATATATTCTCGTGAATTTTCATTTCGTTAAGACTATCGACGCTGCTTGTAGGTTCATCTAATAAAATGATATCGCTGTTCCTCGCGGCCAACAATCCTCTCGCGAGTGCAAGTCTTTGTTTTTCCCCTCCGCTCAATGAAACCCCTTTTTCCAAAACATTAGTGTCCAATCCTTTTTCAAGTCTCTCAACTACTTTTTTGAATTGAGCCATCTCGATAACTTTTTCCAATTCTTCTTTTTTCGCAGGCAAATCCATAGTTATATTGTATTTTATTGTATTATTAAAAATCTCTGGATCTTGTGGAATTAATGTAATATTGTTTTTTAATTTTTCAAAACCATCTTTCATCTTTTCTTTGTCACAATAAATCTCTCCGTCTTGAGAAGGATACAAACCGCGCAAGAGCGCAAGAACCGTGCTCTTCCCAGAACCGCTTTCCCCAACAAAAGCTATTTTTTTTCCTTTAATAAATTTAAGATTAATATCTTGAAGATTATTTTTTTTCCATTCTTCATCATAAGAAAAATTCAAATTTTTAATTTCAATTTCCTTCCAGTTAGTTGGAATTTTATTTTTCAAGGAACTTTTTATTTTATTGAATTCCTCGTCGATAGAATATGCCCCCTCAATTCTTGCGTTAGTTTTAACTATATCACCATATAATTCCCCAAACTGGAAAAATGCGTCGCCAGCTTTTTCCAAATAACTATACAAAATGTAAAGAGTTCCTATAAGTATAATTCCAGAACTATAATAATCTGAATATGCTTTGTAAACCAATACCATCACTGTCATCGCGGTTATTGCGATGCTTCCAAAAGCCCATTTGAGTTCGTTGATTATCACGACTTTTTTGTGCGTCGGATAACTTGCCATTAAACATGAATCAATTTCTTTTGAAACTGTTTTTTTAAGACGCAATGTAATTACTGTAACTATATTACTTAGGTAATCAAAAACAGATGCCCCCAGTTTATTGCTGAATTTGTTCAGGTCCCGATAATTTTTTCTTAAATATCTATCTACACTCATAACTCCCATCAAGAGAATTGAAGAAAAAATTAATGCAAAGGCTGCGATTTTGAAATCCACGAAAAACAAAATCACCAACGACGCGAATATTCTTACAAGAACATAAACGAGTCGATAAGTGTAATCCTGAGAAAAATTAGCCAAAGAGTTTCTTCCGCGATTTATCTTGTCAATTGTATTCCCCGAATGATTGTCTTTATGCCATTTTACTGGAAGTTCTAAAATTTTGGAGATTTTATCATTTGTGTAATTTCTGTGAACATAAAAACCAGTTATTCCTTCAAACACCCTCGCTGTTCCGTGGAACATCCAAAAAATTAATTCAATTCCTAATAACAAAAATATTAAAAAAATTAATTTCTTAAATTCCTGATTTGACCCAATTGTTGATTGAATTGAGTTGAATATCGAGCCAATAACAAGCGGGGTCAATAAACCAATTATCGCTGATATCAAGAAGAACAGCATATAAAATACAAAAGTCTTCTTTCTGTTGCCGAGATTAATCCATTCTGTTTTTAGAACATTGATTATCGGGTTTGTTCTCCTTATTTTATCTTCTTCGTTTTTGTTAGCCATTTTTCATAATCTCCAATGAATCTGATGAGAAGTCCCCCAAGCAATTAAGTTGAACTGGTAACCAGTGTTATTATTAAATAACAAACTATTCATTGCTACTATCATCCAACGAAAATAGGTTTAAAAATTTTCCGACTGTTTCCAAATAGATTTATATACTTTGGATGTTCTAATATAACATAAAAAGAAATTACTATGGCTGATTCATTTATGGATAATTATATGAAGAGGAAATTTCTTAAAGAAGAATTTGAAGAGAGAGTGGAAGAATTTAAGGAACTTGATGAAGAGTCTTTGTTCTAATAATCTTTTCTAAAATTAGATTGCCCTGTTAATAATGCTTCACGAATATTAAAATAAACTCCTTTTGAGATATGCCTTGGAATTACTGTGACAGGTTTTCCTTTTTCATTGAGTATTTGGTAACCTTCCTTAACTTCTCGTCCATTATAACCAATTCTCTTCGCAATTTTTTTTAATTTCCTTGGGTCTGTTATGACTGCCCCTTTTTCAAAATAACCGAGATTTTTTTCAAGATTTCCGACGGCAAATAAATAAATTCCTGCGATTATTAAAACAATACCCAGAATGGAACCCTCGGTGAAATTTATATTTCCTACAACAGCAAAACCAGTAATCTCTGAAAAAGAATTTAAAATTAAAATTATTCCAACAAGAAATAAAATCCCCCCAGATAATTCTTTTAGGAAATATTTTTTCATAAAATTAAAAGGAATTGTATTTTTTAAATTTAATGCGTAAAAGTTATATATCCAATTATCCTTAATAATCTATGAAAAAAACAAAAAAGAATTCAAAGAAAGAAATTCCTAAGAAAACAGAAAAGCAGTTTAAAGAATCTGATTTAGAAGAGAAAATAATAAAAGAGATTAAAGAAATTAAGGAAGAAAAGAGAGAAACAAAAATAAGGCCTATTGAAAATTTTGAAATTAATGAATTATTTGACGACGTTAAAATTTCCGGCGCGCCGGTTTTAGAAAAAATTGCCGAGTCGCAGGAGCAGGCAATAAGATTTGAACGCGGAGTCAAATCTTCTCCAGTTTCTTTAAACAGCGACGACGAGCCATTAAAATATACTTCCGGGATTGAAAAAAAAGGAGAACCAAAATATGTTTCTTCTTCGGAAATTTTGAATTCCCCGCAACAGGGAGATACTCTAAATCTTGGTAGAACAAGAGAGCCATCTTTTCAGGAAATTGGCTTTAGAGAATCCTCTGAAGCGAGAACAGAATCTCAGATGGTTGAAAGATATGCTCCTGTGGAAAGAGCAGATGTTGAAAAAGCAGGAAGAGAAAGAGCATCTCCATTTGAAGAAAAGGATTTAAGAAAAAAAATGGGTTATGAAATCAAGTAAAATTGAATTATTTTTTTATTAAACCAAGTTTTGATAGAATTTTCCCAAAGAATAAACTTTCAAAACCATGCTTATATTTGAAGATAAACTCATGTTTTTTTGGATGAATTTTTATATGTCTCCTTAATTCTCTTTTAAATGACTTCTTGAACTTTGAAATATTTTTAAAATCAAGATTTTCCATTTCAAAATAAGAATCAAAAAATTCTTTTATGAAATGCGCGTCAGAATCTGAAATAAGCGGAATTTTATTTTTTCTTGCAAAACTTCTTATTTTTTTCCAATCTTCTGGGAAATAAGAATTCAATTCCAGCGAAGAGAAATATTCTTTGTTTTTCTCCAAAGTTTTTTTGTCTAAACTTAATTTTTTTAATGAAAATATTTTTGAAATTAAAAAATATGAAAGCCCTGTTTTATGCAACGGGTGATCTGCTATTACTATCCATCTTTTTTTTCTTGCGGTTTTTAATAAATGAGAAAGATTTCTTGAATCAATTTTATTTTTATTTCCAATAATTAGGATATGTCCTTTGTCGGTTTCTATTTCATCTGTACGAATAAAATAAATTATCTTTTCGCCTTTTTTAATTGAAATAAAATAATCCTCGTTTCCAAATTCTACAATACAATCTTTTGAAAGTTCTTTTGCTGTTTCAACCAATTTGGAATATCTTCCGTCGCTGTTAAATTCAGCAACTCCGACTATAATCTTATCACCTTTTCTAAAAAGTTTTGTTAAAATTTTTTGCAGATATTCTTTTTTGTTTATCTTTGCGAATATAAAATGAGAAAAATCTGAAGTATGAGTATGCAAATCAATCTTGAAGGTCATAGGTTATAAAAGAAGTGCAAACTTATAAAATTATCACTTCTCAGAAACAGAATGATACTTGCCGGTTATTTTTTCAAGAATTTTCAACGGAATCATTCCAAGTGTGTGGACTGAGGCACCAAAATAAGAATTTTTTCTTTTATCCTCCGACCATCCTTTATGTTCTCTTACGGATTTTCTTAATTGTTCTGTTAATGTTTCTGGTCCTGAAAAGATTACGTCTTTTATTTCAGAATAACTTGAGCCAACTTCATTAACTGTATGCCCGTCGCTGGAACAAATCGCTCCGAGATGAGGATATTCCATTTCGATTTCTTTGTAAAATTCCTGCGCTTTTTTGTTTGAATTGAAATACCCCGGAAGCGGAATCCAAGCATTTCCATTATGAACTTCAATAAAATCAATATCTTCAAATAAATTAGGAT
>JAGVXJ010000059.1 GCA_018303895.1 Candidatus Pacearchaeota archaeon | reverse complement strand
TTCCTCGTTATCTTTATTTAAGGCCAGTTTTAGACTATGTGTGTTGTTTGTCTTATAATTTTCGGGATTTATCACCACTTTTTTTATTATATTTTTTATTATATTTTTATTTTTTTCAGTCCAACATTCTCCATAACTTCCGATAACAATGGTTATGTCATCAATTCCAGAATTATTTAGTAAATCTATTTGTCTTTCTAAAAGAAATTTTCCATTTATTTTTATTAAACATTTTGGAATTGTTTTTCCCAAAATTCCAAGCCTACTTCCCAATCCTGCTGCCAGAATTATTGCTTTCATAAAGATTTTTCAAGTAGTTTAATTTGAGATTTAAAATATCTGGAAAATTTAAAATTTAATATAGGCTTTTTTTTCATTTTAAATTAAAAAATATTCATCCAAATTTTTTTTATCTGAAATAATGTCCATAAGATTTTCAGCAACTAAAGAATATTCTTTCATAATTCCATAAATTCTATTTGCTCCCATAAATCCATTCTATTTATTTACTTTTTAAAAATTGTGGTAACGACTATTTATAATTTAATGAATGAGAACTATTGACTCTTCTGGTGCAATATTAGAAGAACCAAAATATTTATAAATATATTCTTAGCTAAGTTTTAATGGATAATTGTATTTTTTGCGATCGAAGTAAAATTTCTGAAGATATTTTGTACGAATCTCCAAACTTTTTTGTTAAAGTAGGATTTGCATTATACTCTGCAGGACAAGTTATGCTCATTCCCAAAAAGCATTATGATTGTTTTGGTGATCTTCCCGATGAATTGGAAGGAGAAAAACAAAAACTTGAGGATATTTTGATGAAAGAAATTTCCCGCAAATTTTCTGAACCATTTCAAGTAGAGATGGGAAAGTGGGGGCAATCTGTGAAACATGCACATACACATTTTGTTCCTCTTGTAAATCGTTCTTCAGGTAATTCTTATCAAATCAAAAGGATTATTCAAGAGATGGTTGTGCTTGGTGGAGGGGAGAAAATTGATTATGAAGAAGTCAGTGTTTCAGCTCTTAAGAAAATTTATCACGAGGAGGGGGGGTATGTTTCGATAAAACAATCAGGTAGACTTTATGTGTGTCATGTCAAAGATATCCCTTTAGATCCGATTAATCTTCATCCACAGTTGACATTAAGGGGATTTTTTTCCAAAGTAAAAGGAATATCTGGAGTAACTAGTTGGAGAGAAATGTCGCAAGAAGATAAGTTGATTGACAATGAAAAAAGAGAACAAACAAAATCAAAATTATTTTTTTGAGAGATCATTCAATTCATCAGAATCATTTTCCAAATCATAAACTTCCTTTTTCTGTTTGTGGTGTTCCCCACCACATAAATAACACTTACCCCCAGAATTGGTTATGATTGTTTTCTTGGTTTTTGTTCTTTCACAGAATCTGTCGTTGCAATAGCTGTCAGTTATGGTTATGCTGTCTCTTAATTTTTTTCCGCTTTTTATCAAGGGAATAAGTGATTTTCCGTCGATATTTTGTTTTTTTTCACCGATTAAATCTAATATCGTTGGGGCAAAGTCTATGTTCATTGTAAGCTCGTTTATTATTTCTTTTTTTGAATTTGGGAATTTTATAATTAAAGGAGTTTGTATTGTTGGGTCATAAAGTCCGCCCCGGCAAAGATAAATGCTATGTTCTCCAAAACTATCTCCATGATCAGAGGTGATTATAAAAATCGTATCTTCAAGAATTTTTTCTTTTTTAATGAATTCATAAAGTCGATATATTTGTTTGTCGACGAATTTTATTGAATAATCTCTTCGGTTTTCGATGTCTTTAATTGAATGAGCCTGAATGTCAAAAAATCTTTTTTTTAGATATTCTCTTTGTGAATGGAATTCTACTTCTTTCAAAAGTTTATTAAGGTCTTTTCCACCTTGAAATTTTTTCATTTCAGCGATTGGGTAGGGATAATGCGTGTCCACAAGATGCATAAAAACAAAAAAAGGTTTATTCTCTTTTTCAGATTCTTTTATTTTTTCAATTGCTAAATCCACGACTTCATTACTTGGATAAAATTGTGGCGAAGCCCTTTTTTTAGAAATCTTTTTTCCAAGAGAATACGCCCAGCTCGGGAGGGCAAGTAAAATCTTCTTCACAAATGAATTATTTAAAAATTTATTTTGTCCTTTCTGTTCTTTACTCATATAAAAATCAAATCCTTTTTTAAACCACAAATGTAATGGTGTCGCTGAAATTGTTTGATATCCAATTCTCTGCAAATAAAGTGGTAGCCAGAATTTATTCTTTTTCAATTTCTCAATTTCTTCATCTCTCATAAATGGGTGTTGATGAATAAACCCATTTGTTCTGGGTAGCTGCCCTGAAAACATCGCCGTTACAGAAGAATCAGATGCATTGGATGCAGTAAAGTTCTTTTCAAAAACAACTGACTCTTCGGCAATCTTCTTTAAATTAGAATCATACTCTTCCTTTCGTCCATAAAGACTAAGGTCTTTGGGTCGAAGCCCGTCGCTTATTATCAAAACTACATTCAATTTTTTTATCATTTCTTATTTAGATATATCCATAATATTTCAATTTTTCTTTCAAGTCTTTTTCTTCTTCTTCACTCAAAACATCTTCATCGTCTTCCATAAATCCTTTCTCTTCTTTTTCGGTTTTCTTCTTTTCCATTTTCAGTTTATTGACTTCATATATCTTTATAAATATTATAGCTACTTGAGAATAAAATGAAAGAAATTAAATTTGAGAAAATCATGTTCCTTGAAACAAATTCTGATTCCTATGCCTATTTCAAGAATATGTACTCAACTCTCTCGAGATTTTGTAAAAAAATGATTTATTTTAATCGAAGAGATTATTATTTTAAATATGGAAAAAAGAAAATGAATGAAATGCTCCTTAATGTCATTAAAAAAGAAAAACCCGAATATATTTTCACCTGGCTTACTTGGGATGAATTTTACCCAGAAACATTATTAAAAATAAAGGAAATTTCCCCAAATACAAAAACTGTTGCAATTTTCGGAGATGATGTTCATCAGTTTGAAGATTTTTCTAGGTATTACTCTTTATTGTTTGATTATTCATTTACAACTCTTAAGTCCTTTTTTCCAAAATATCAACAAGACGGGGTTAACAACATTTTTTTCACTTCTCTCACAGATAATCAAAATTTTCATCCAATGAAAGTCGAAAAAATTTATGATGTGACTTTTATCGGGACACAGAAAGAAGACAAATCTGGGAGATATGAACTCATAAAATATCTCAAAGAAAATGGGGTAAAACTAAAATTATTCGGTTTTGGTTGGGAAAATTATCCTGAATTTAAGGAAATCTATAGTGGGGCTTTGGACAGCGACGAGATGGTTAAAGTAATAAATCAGTCCAAAATAAATCTCTGCTTCTCAAAGAACAACTTTGGAAATGAGCAAATGAAAGCAAAAATTTTTGAGGTTGGGGCTTGCAAGTCTTTTACCCTTTGTGAATATGCTAAAGATTACGAAGATTACTTTGTGGAAGACCAAGATATAACCTTTTTCAGAGATAAAAAAGAGATGCTTAAAAAAATAAATTACTTTCTATTAAATGAAAAAGAACGAGAAGATTTTTCACAAAAAGCGTTCAAAAAGATTACTTCTGAATTCGGACTTTATAATGAACTTAAAAGATTTTTTGAAAAAACAATGAAAAATTCAGATCACCGGCAATTGCCAAAAACAGAAGGAAAAGTTTTTTTGATTAATGAAAAAATAATTAAAAAAAAGATTTCTGAAATAAAAAAATCAATTGAAGATTTTCAGTACATTAGTTTTTCTAAAGGAAATTCTCAACATCTTTCATTCAAAAACTTTTTTCAAATTTATTCTCTTAATAAAACTGGGAAAGACATCAGCTGTTGTAATTATTATCTTTCTACTTCCACATTAGGCGATTATCTTCTATTCTTCACAAGAGACGGTTTGAATCTTCTTGATAAAGACCATTTCAATTCTTTTTTGGATATAACTCAACTACTTGTCACGAAAAAATATTTTTTAGAAAATTTAATCAAATTTAAGCAAATTTACTCTGGAAAAACAATAAATTTTGTTGATAAAAATACTACTGCTTTTATAGCTATTCCCCTCGTGAGATTAAAAAATCGTAATCTTAAACAGGATTTTTCAATAATAAAAAAATGTTTTGGATTTAAGTATATTTATTCTCTATATTCGGAGTTTTATCAAAAAAGATTAAGTATCTTTCCATTTGCCCTGTTAGTCAAAGGGATTGAACAAAAATTTATAATTAAATCAATTATAGAATATCTCCAGGACAAAAATATTTTTCAAAAATTCAAAAAATTAAATTAATCTTTTCCTACATTTTAACGAAACAGTTCTAGAGAATAAATTAGGATAAAACTTTGCCAATTTTTGAAATATTTTATCCACTTTTCTTGCCACCAAAGATCCTTCACTTTGTCTTGATTGCCATACATAATCCACTTTTTCTATTACAAAATATTTTGAAAAAAGATTAATAATATCTTTTACTCTCGGCTTGTGTATATGTAAATTTTTTTCTACTACTTTAAATGGTTCATCTACTTCTGTTTTTTTCCCAATTAAATAATACAATCTCAAAAGGAAATTATACTCATTTGGCATAGAAAAGAAAAAAACAGCGTCGTCTTTTGCAATTCGAATCATTTCTTCAATTACCTTTTCTGGATACATCACATGTTCAAGAGTATCATTACAAAGAAGAAAGTCATAGATTTTTTTATTTTTTATTGGGAAATTTCCCTTGTCTAGATTATGGCTGTAGGTATAGGTGGTATGCCAAAAATTTTCTGCGTCGTCAAGAGTATGATAAACAACAGTTTTAGGAATAAATTTTTCAATCATCTTTGGGCCAGCACCAACTTCTAAAAAAAGATATTTTTTTCCATCTCTCGCTTTTTTATTAATCTCTTGAATTGGCATTCGGTAATGATTTTCCGTCGGACTTATTTTTAACATTTTACAAATAACCTGCCTCTTGATAATATCTTTTTAATTTTTTAAGTCCATCATCTAAAGAAACTTTTGGTTCGAATCCAATCCCTTTTATTTTATCAATATTTACTCTCCTATTATCAGTCGGTTCTCCTGCTTTTTTTTGAAACTCTAAATTTGGACTTACTTTAACATCTCCATTTGATATTTTTGCAATTTTTTCTGCAAGTTCTAAAATTGAAACATTTTCTTTTTCTTCATCATGTCCTATATTATATGGTTCGCCATTTTTTCCATAAAACATTATTTTGAATATTGCTCGAATAACATCTGAGATGTAACAAAATGATCTTCTTGCTGAGCCGTCATCTTTGAGAATTATCTGCTTTTCTTTTGCTGCCTTATAAAAAAAATCAGAAATTACTTTTCCATCATTTTTAATTCCGGGGCCATAAGCAAGAAGAATCCTTAACATTTTTACTGGAACATTGAATTTTCTAAAAAAGGTAGTACACAAAGTTTCACAAATTCTTTTTGATTCAATATAACAAGCATAAGGGTGTGTGCAGTCAACATTTCCATTATAATTTTCCCGAGTTGGAATAAAATTTGGCGAAGGGTTTCCATAAACTTCTGCACTGCTAAAGAAAATAAATTGTTCAAGGGGATTATCTTTTGCATATTCTAAAATTGTTCGAGTTGCATTTACATTTGCATCAATAGTGTCAATCGGATCCGCCAAAAATGCCGTCGGATTTGCTCTCGAAGCTGCGTGAATAATAATATTTGGCTTTTCAGAAATATCAAATTTTTTTCCTACATCTAAAGTAACAAAGCTTATATTTGGATCTTCAATCAAATGAGAAAGGCGTGAACCATTTTCTATTTTGTGCCGATTCATAAGAATCATCTTACAAGGTTTTTCCAATCTTCGGTTAAATAAGGAAATTATATCGACTAGATAACTTGCAATTAAACCACTTGCTCCCGTTATTAAAACTGTTTTTCCTTCAAGAGTCATTAACTCTTTTTCAAATTCAGAAATAATTTCGCTAAAGTCTTCGTCCATTACTTTCGTTTTCATTATTCTGGAAAAATAAGTTAATATATAAAGATTATTTCACTACAATTCACATCTCATTTACTAATGCTGTTCCAATAATCAATTGTTAGTTTAGAAAGTTCATAGAGCTGTTCAAATCTTTTCAATATCATTTCTGCAGAGTTGCCTTCCTCAACTTTTTTCTGTTCTTGAGGATAGATAAATTCTGTTTCTAGCGTCTTTATCCTTTTTCCATCCCTGATAATTTTTAGAACTGGGACGTGCAAAGCATCCCACCTATTTCCCCTATAATTTAAAAAATAATCCGAAAGTTCGCTTCTCCATGCTCTTGGTCCAAAAAACATATCCATTTTCTTGCCAGTCAAAGCTTCCCAAAATTGATTTCCCAGTCTTTCTGTTATCTGCTGGAATTCAGGATACGTGCTGACGTCTTTTCTTGTAGGAGAAACATAGTCTGCTTCGTTCTCAACTAAAGGTTGTGCGACAGAATCCAAGTAATCTACAAAAGAGACTTTTTCTGTTTCTGTCCAAATTATCGCTTCGGGATTTCTTTTCAATGCTTCTCTTATCGCTTGACGACGGGCATTTCCCATTCCTCTTTGTTCTTCTTGGTAGATTGTTGCTCCAGCTTCTTTTAATTTTCTTAAAACTCCTTCTTCAGAACCGCCATCAACAGAAATGACCTCATAATCTTTTTCCGACGCTGCACGAATTGTTCTTTCTGCTAGATCTGCTCTTACACGATTAACTTCATTATCTAAATTATAAAATGTTGAGGTGATAACTTTTACTTTATTTTTGTAGTTATCCATTTCTCTTCCGAGATTAATTCCTTTTTAAACATTTATGTTTCATGGTATTAAACCTTCATAATTCTTATAAACACAAAAATAATTGAATTTTTATGCGTCGTGAATTTGCCAAAGTAATAGTTGAACTAGCTGAGAAAGATCCGAAAATTTTTTTAATAATCTTGGATGTTGGTGGAAACATATTCGATGAATTTAAGAAAAAATTCCCCGATAGATTTTTTAATTTTGGGGTAACGGAACAGGCAACGGTTGGATTTGCAAGCGGTTTGGCTTTAGAGGGATTCAAACCTTACATTTATACCATTGCACCATTTATTCTTGAACGTCCATTTGAACAATTGAAATTAGATATTGCTCAACAAAATGCAAATGTCAAGCTGATTGGTTTTTGGGATTACCCCGAAGCTGGTCCAACTCATAAGCCTAAAGACGTAAAGAAAGAATGTGAAGCTTTAGGGATAGAATTAATTGAACCTATTGACGGAAATGACACTCGACAGAAAATGTTTGAAGCTTATGATCAAAATAAACCTTTTTTCTTTTATCTAAAAAAAGATTTA
>JAGVXJ010000058.1 GCA_018303895.1 Candidatus Pacearchaeota archaeon | reverse complement strand
ATAGTTTTATAAGTTCGATAAATTACACTACGCTTAAGTTTAATAAGTTATTGGGGGGATTTTTGTATAAACTTAATATACCCGCTTATCGCCTTGAGAAGGCCAGTATACCTATGAGCCAGATCGTTTGCAACAATTTCAGTTATAAAATCTTTTTTACCAGAGCGAATTATATTTCTCTTCGTTTCTTCTGCTTCACCTTTGGCAATGTACAAGTATCTAACTTTAATTCTATACTGTTTTCCCGAGTTTACAAAAACTATTGATGGTTGAGCTGGAGCCATTTCGCTTCCTCTTTTCTCAAAAGTCAAAATCGTTCCAATTGCTGCTGCATTTCCTGCAGGTAGGAATATCTCTTTACCACCATCAACAATTTTTATATCTTCATCTAAAGGAATAGTTCCACTATAAACATAAATAATACTATCATTTGTTTCAAGTGTTTGGCTTTCATCAAGAACCATATTTGAAATCCAAGAATACCTGTCATAATTTTCATTACTTCCAATGCTTGAAAATGCACCATACTTCCCAATATCTGTTGAATCAATAAGGAGATGAGTTGTGTTATGTGCATATAAAAATTCAAGTGCGTCTTTTTGATTATCTCCCGTGAGTACAAGTCTTCCCATGTAATAATTCCAGAAAGTTATGCCATTCCCTCCGTCGAGAACCGTTGCTCTTTCTCCAATGCTTTGAACCCAATATCCATAATCCCACCAATGACTAAAAACTGAATTCGTTGGAGTTTCTGCTCTTATCCAGCTCATTGCTTTTTGCCACTGTTGATTGTACGGACCTGGAATCATAGAATAAGCTGCTACTCTAACCTCATTGTACAAAGTTACAAAAGTAAAAATGCTTAGGATTAAAATAATTATCGCTAAAAATCCAAACAAAAATTTCTTTTCTCTTCTATCTCTAATCCCTTTTTCAGATAATTCAACAATAAGATATCCAATGAAAATTGTTGCGAACGGAGCCAGAACTAAAATTAATCTTACTGCACCCCTTGCACTGAATATTCCTAACAAGAAGATAACAAACAATAAAATATACTCAAAAGGAATGTGGCTGAACTTTTTTTCTTCTCTTTTCTCGTCGTCAAGATAATATTTCAACACAACTCCAAAAAATATCAAAACTCCAAGATAGTATATTCCTTTGCTAATAGCATTTTCTCCATTCAAAATTCCATCGCCAGAATATCTTGAGAATATCATCGCGAAAACTAAAAAGGTATATGACGCAGTTATAGTTATTCTTTCTTTCTTACTAAAACTTCTCAATAAAATATAAACAAGTAACACTGAACCCCCAACAAATAATAAAAGCATTATCGGAATATTTTGTATAAATGGCCCAAAACTCGATGCCCATTCAGTAAAATAAGGTTGTCTATTTTCTGCGACAGTGGTATTCCATCTTCCAGATACCGGGCGGAATATTGCCTGATGAACTGCTTTTACTTTGTCTACAACAAAATTTGGTCCAATGATAATTGTTCCCAAAACCAAGGCGAGAATAAGCGCAATTAGTATAGAAATCAATCTCCTTGGAAGTTTAATTTTCTCTAATTTTTCTCGAGTGTAATTATTTTTCCAAATAAATAAATCAATTAATATTACCAACAAAACAAAAAATGCAACCCCTGAGTCTATTGAAGTCAGAAGACCCCGAAGTGATTCCTTGTTTGAAAAAATCAAACTTCCTACAATAGAAATGAAAAACCACAGTGAGTATAACAAAGCTTTTTCCTTCGTTATTTTGTTTAAGATGAATGCAACTAAAACTGCTGCCCCAATACTTAAATAAATATACATAATTCCTCCCCAGATTAATCCAGTCAATAATGTGGCTATCCCTGAAAGAATTCCAAAAATAATTATCTCTTTTATTTTTTCACTCTTGAATGCTTTAATAAAAAAGTAAAATGTCAGAAACATAAAGAAAAAGGCTGCAGATTCTTTTTCTGGAATTCCTGCAATGGTTCTGGATAAAAAAGCAGGGATAATTACCATAAATGCCGTCGAGATTAAGGCAATAATATTTGCTTTTCTTTTTTTATTCTCCTCACGCCCAGTAAATATTTCCCTTACAAAAAAGAAGAAAGCAACAATCGTTAGCCCAAACATTATTACCGGAAAAATTACCCCAGCATATTCTGGTGTTCTTTCGGGATAAAATAATCCAACTATATGATAAGTCCAGTCAATCATATATGGCAGAAGCATCGTTTCTTTCGTGCTATCAAATCCTAACGGAACATTTCTAAAGGTATCTATATTCGGAAAAGTTCCGTTCAAAATAATATTCTTTGCCTGCCTCATAAATAACCATGGGTCTAAATCTGGCCCCAACGTCCAACTATTCGTCGTTACATCCCATAATCCCGGATTTCCACCATGATCTGTCATAGGTAAAGCTCTTATGTAAACTCCAAGAATAATTAAAATCACCAAAGCTACCCAAACCCAAGCATGAGATGTTTTAAAAAAATTAAAAATTTTCTTCTTTCTTTCTTCAAGAACTTCTGTTTTGCCTTCATCCATTATGCGAAGTGACTGCGCCAATCTTTACACACAAAGTTGGGACCGAACTTGTGAGAGTCTCGACGAGCGTCTAAAAAATTTATTTCTTTTTCCATCTAATAAAATTCTCCCTTGTTTACATTCACGAAAATTTTTTCTTCAATCATTCTCTTTAATTTCATTAGTCAATTTCGCTTAGAAGTTCGTCAGCACTAGGTTCCTTAATTACTGATTTCTCACCGCAATATTGGCAAAGTTTATCTTTTTGGTCAGCAACTGCTTTAAATCTGTATCCGCAATTTCTGCATATGTAGTCTCCCATGTGCTATAAGATATTTTTCTCTATTTAAAGATTTCTCAAGAGAAGATTATATATTAAAATTATTTTAACCAAACAAAATTGGTGTGAAATAAACTTCCATGACTGCAGCGACGACTAAAATTATCAGTGCAATAAATAAAAGAATTATTACATTTCCAATTACTCTTGAAAATTTTTTTCCTTTAAATCCTCGTCGGATAATCTCTACACCAAATATTCCTCCAGCTAAAGCCGTTATGAAATAAGCAGTTATTTCGGGCAAACCGTGAATCATATATCTTCCTAGACCCATTGGAATTCCAGCGACGCGATATTTAGTAAAAATTCCAATTGCTTGAGCGATTACAGTTGCGTTCCATGCCAGAACAAATATTGCTCCTGCACCAAAGATTAACGAGAATATCAGTGTAAATATCATCACATAAACATTATTTTCCAAAATAGATAATACTCTCCACAGCCCACTATTTCCGACGGCAATATTTCCGGTGATTATTCCCCCATCTTGTCCGCCTAAACCATACTTACTTGCACAATCTTCAATACTTCCTTCACTATTTATCATGCAATAAGTTTGCAATTGTGCATTGAAAATTCCAGAATTTCCGAGAAAAATACTCCAGAAAGAGAAAGCAATTACAAATCCTAAGAACAACCAGATGAATCCATAAATCACATCACTGTGAGTTTTCCAGACTTCAAAAAATCCTTCTATTTCTTCATCTTCTTTTTCTTCTCTTTTTATCATCCCATACATAAAAGGTAAAGAGAACATAACACAGAATACTACGACGATTAAACCGAGAAATTTTGAAAGAACTGCGTCGCTGGCAAAGAACCAGTGAACTAATAAAACTGAAAGAGAGGCATAAACTAATCCGATAAAAAACATTTTCCACGGTCTCTTTTCTGCTGCCCTTGGCCTAATTAACATTTCAAGCATGAATACAATTACAAAAAGAATTTTTTAAATGTTTGCGAAAAATTAAGGAGTAAAAAGGTATATATACATTTGTTGACTCTTTCAATTATAAAAGGAGTGATTCATGGGAGTAAAATTATATTTTAGAAAAAGAAAAGAATTTGCAAATGTTGTTTCGGAAATTAAAAAAATAAAAATTCAGGGTGCGAGAGATATTGCTTACGCGGCACTGTATGCGTATTCGCTGTTTCCTGATGAGCGTCATAAAAAAATCCTTGTTCATTCACGTCCGACGGAACCGATGCTTCACAAAGTTTTGGACGAGGTTAAAAAAAAGTCATACGAAGAAATTTTTATTCATTTCGATTTAGCCCAAGATAAAATTAATTCTCTGGTTCTAAAGTTGATTAAAAAAAAGGAAATAATTTTCACTCATTGCCATTCGACGAATGTTGTCAAAGCTTTGATTTATTCTCGTAAAAAAGGGAAGAAATTTGAAGTTTACAACACCGAAACTCGTCCGTTATTTCAAGGAAGAAAAACCGCGCTTGAATTAAGCGACGCAGGAATTCCTGTAACAACTTTCATTGATTCTGCTCTTGGTTTGGCGTTGTCAAAAAAATCTGAAAAAAACAAAAACAAGGTTACAAAGATTTTTTTGGGTGCAGATGCAATTCTTGAAAACGGAATAATAAACAAAATTGGGAGCGGATTAATTGCTGAAGTTGCTTCAATGAGTAATATTCCGGTTTATATCGTCGCTGATTCCTGGAAATTCTCAAAAAATAAAATTCCAATTGAACAGCGAAACCTGAATGAAGTTTGGGACAAAGCACCAAAACACATTAAAATAAAAAATCCGGCTTTTGAATTCGTTCCGAAAAAATATATTAAAGGAATTGTGAGTGAACTTGGTGTGATGAAGTATGAGGAGTTTTTGAAGAAAATAAATGGAAAATGAAAAAACAAACTAAAGATGACCTGAGGAATAAAGCCAAAATTTCTATGAATGAATTTGAAATGGCGTGGCAGGAATATTTTAAAACTAAGCCTAAACCAAAAACCGACGAAGAAGATATTGAACAACAGGAAGAATTTGCTCATTGGTATAATTATGTAAGAAAACAGTCAGATACAGGAAAAACTCCTTTTGAAATGGGGGGAGACAGAATGATGAATTTTTCCATTGATGAAGAAGAAATTGAATTAACAACTCGCACTTGTCCAGAATGTGAAGAATTTGGATTAGAAGTTACAGAAGATTGTAATATTTACGAATGTAAAATTTGCGGTTCAATTTGGCAAAGATTAAAACCAATTAACGACGGAACAGGAAGAATGATTCATGTGCCTGAAAAATTAAATGATTTGTTGAACAATCCCAAATAAAAATAAATTAAGTTATTGTTTGATATCATGATATCTTAGCCCCTTTTCATCAGTCTCCGGAATAGGATTTTCAGAGGTATTCATCGTAGGAATAATTCTCCCTTTATTTCTACCTGCGATTTCAAGGTCTTCATATTGAAGAAAGCTTGCAATTTCGCGACGGAGTTCCTTTCCTGAATACCATCTTAACAATTTACTATTACGCTCATCAGTATATTCTGCAAGTCTTTTGGTTCTCCACATATTAAATCCATTATAAACTCGGACTAAAGACCAATCTTTCATTAAAATTACTCTTGTTAAAGACTTTGGAGCTTCTTCTACAAGCAGTCCTTCTAAGGGATGTTGAGTGATTAAAACTTTTACATCTCCTCTTAAGTCAGGTTTTATATCTTGCTCTTCAAAATAGAGGCATTCTACTTCTTCTCGATTTTCATTTGTCATTTTGTTCAAAAAGGGAATATAGTTCATTGCTCAGTCTATCCAAATATCCTATTCTTCTCTGGGCATACCCATAGTAAATAGATTCCGTTGGAATTTGTTTTAGCAACTCGGATACCGTCGGTGCTAAAGCTCTTCTTTCTTCAATTGGAGCACGAATAAGATGTAAATCTTGATGTAATGCCCCACGAGTTTTTTCATCTACTCGGGATTCTAAATCTCCAATTGCCTTTACCCAAGCACTAATTTGTCTTTCTCTTTCTGTTGTTATTTCATTTGTCATTTTGTTTTTTCTCCATTGTTTATTTTTCAAGTTTTATCCAGAGAAACTCTGAATTTGTCTTAACTTGTTAATAGTAATGAAAAAACAAACTACTTAAACACTTGTGGTGGTAAATACCACCAAAATAGAAAGGGTTTTAAACATCAGAAAACTGGTTTAATTATGTATGAAGAATTGTTAAAAGAAATTGGATTAAGTCTAAATGAAGCAAAAGTTTATGAGGCACTAATCAAACTCGGAGAGTCATCAGTTCAGATAATTTCGGATAAATCAAAAGTTCATAGAAGAAATGTTTACGATGCTCTGAATAAATTAATTGATAGGGGTTTGGTTTCAGAAGTTATTGAAAAAAGCGAAAAAAAATTTAAAGCAATAAATCCGACGAGACTTTTGGATTTAATCAAAGAAAAAGAAGAAAAAATAAATAAAATTCTTCCGAGTTTAGAAAAAGATTTTGTTGAGAATGAAGAAAAAGAAGAAGCATATTTATATCGAGGAATTGAAGGATTTAAAAATTATTTGAAAGCAATTCTTGAAACAAAAGAAACAGTTTATTTTATTGGGGCGAAAGCATTTTGGCTTGATGAACGGCTTCAATATTTTCTACCGAATTTTGAAAAGCAAAGAAAAAAATTAGGAATAAAATTTATGCATTTATTTGACCATGAAATAAAAAAAGAAAAACCAGAAATTTTAAAAATCGTCGGCAAACCATATAAATTCCTGCCGAAAGAATATTCTTCAACCACTACAGTAGATATTTTTGGCCCATATGTTGTAACTTTCGTTGGTGTTGATGCGGGAAAACTTCAGGAAGAGCCATTAATTTTTGTTATGAAAAGCAGAAAACTTGCAGAAGGATACAGAAAATTTTTTCAGTTTATGTGGGATAACTCCAAATAACATTAATCCCCTAAATATTTCCTCAACAACCCAATAATTCTCGGAATTTCACTCAACGCTTCTTTTGTCGTCTCAATCAAAAGTTCATTTCCATAATAATTAATTCCATTTCTTAATTTTCTATATCTGTCAAATTTTGTTGCGATTGAATTTTCTTTAAGAATATCGTCGAGAAAAAAAGTTATTGATTCATGGTCTAAAAATTGATAACCTTTTTGATAACCAATTGCCTCGCAAAATTGTCTTAATCCCTCGTAAAGTTCTCTTAAAATTGTTTTTTGTTTTCCTTCGCTCAATGGAATTTCTTTAGAGAAGTTTGAATAATTCCGATTTTTTATTTTTCAGGAATTTTCAAAATTTTCTAATAAGAAGTTTGTATTCTTTACGATTTTGCAAACTTCTCTTTTGCACTTTTATTGCTTCTTCCGATGACTTTATCAAACTTTTTGCTCGAAGAAAATTAACCAGAACCCCCATCACTTTTCTGTTCTTTATGCTCATTTCAAAATTGCTCATATTATTTCTGCCTCCCCCGAAAGAACAATTCCATTCAAAATATTATTAATTAATTCTTTATTTTTTTCTTTCATTGATTTAATTTCTTTCTTGTTGAATTTATGAATTTGTATTTTCCTGTTCAGCA
>JAGVXJ010000008.1 GCA_018303895.1 Candidatus Pacearchaeota archaeon | reverse complement strand
AACAGCTGTTTGAACAGGTTCGAGAAAAATTAAAATAATTATAAATAAAAAAATAAATTTTGATTAAGGACAAATTAATATCCCTTCATCTTTTTGTAGCATTCTTTACAGAAAACGTCTTTCCCAGGTGTTGGTTTGAAAGGAACTTCACATTCTTGTCCACACTTAGTACATTTCGCCTTATGCATTTCTCTTGGTTGATCATTAAATCTATTTCTATTGAATCCGCCACTTCGATTTCCGCCGCCAAAATTTCCCATTTTTTCCTCCGATATATTGTTATTTAATTTCCTCATTACTAGAAGTAGGTTAAACTAATTCTGTATTAAGTTATAAAAAATAAAAAAAGAGGAGATTATAAATCTATGGATACTCATTTAATTCCATTAATTTATCTTAAAACAAATTTACCCATTTCAAGTAAGAAACCCAGTTGAGATACATTGCGAAAACAACCCATATAAAATACGGAATTACTAAATAACTTGACTTTCTTTCAAATTTCCAGTTAAAAATAAAAATCCAAACTATTGAAACTAGAAGCAAAATTATATCAAAAAATGCAAAAAGGGGATTTTTAACGACGAAAAATAAAAAAGTCCAGAGTATATTCAGTGCAAGATTTACTAAAAAAAGTAATACAACTTTATTTCTATTTTTTGAACTATTTTCCGATTTTATCCAATCGAAATAAATTGCATAAGCGACTAAAACAAAAAGAAAATTCCATACGACTGCAAAAATTATTCCTGGTGGAGTAAGATTTGGTTTTATTGAAAGATAATACTCTCCAGTGGACTCTCCTGCATTAAAATAACTTCCAATACCTGCAATCAAAAAAACTACAATCAAACTCCAAATCAAAACCTTCCACTTCACTTTCTTTCCAGAGATTTTCTTTTCTTTCACCCTCTTTTTCATAGGATATATAATAAAATGTTGTTTAAAAACTCTTTCACTTATCTTTAAAAATTGGCTTTGGTTTAATTCTTTATGAATAATCAACTAAAAAAAATCACTATCTTTTTTGTAATCTCTCTATTAATTTTATCTTCAGTCATTTTTATCTTAGAGTCTTCTCACAGTTTTTTTGAGAGCACAAATGCAATTAAAACTTTTTGTATTAATTCTCAGCAAAATGTAGAAAAATGCATTCAAATTTATTCCCCCGTTTGTGGTTGGAGTGATTCAAAAAAAATTCAATGTTTGAAATATCCTTGTGCTGAAACTTTTTCAAATAATTGTTTTGCTTGCTCCGACGAAAAAGTAGAATTCTGGACTGAAGGAGAATGTCCAAAATAAAATGAAAATCAAAAATTGGAAGGTGGTTATATACTCAATAATTGCTATTATTTGTATGATTTTTGTTTTTACTCTCGACTGGCTATTTATCATTCCAGTCGTAATAATACTCTTCCTTAATCAAAAAGAATTAATAAAAAATAAACTCAATAAAAATAAAAAATAAATTCTGAACTTAACCTAATTAAAATCTGTCTCGTCTTCCAAAATTTCGGTTTCCACCAAAACTTCTTTGTCCGCCAAATTCTCTTCTAGGTGGTCTAGGTTTGTCGGGGTCAAAAGGTGTTGCTTCACTTACTTTCAACTTTCTTCCTTCGATTTCTTTCTCGTTCATTTCTGCAATTGCTTTATCTGCGTCTGCATCATTTACGAAAACAACAAATCCAAATCCCTTAGATCGTCCAGAAAACTTGTCTTGGATTACATTAGCTTCTTCAATGTTGCCAAAACTTCCAAAAACTTCTTTTAGCTTTTCATTCGTAAAACTAAAAGGTATGTTCCCTACGTAAACTTTCTTTCCCATGTGTGTGATCCTCCAATCTTTACTTATGTTAGAAATAGCTTTTCACTGCCTTACTAACAATTATTTATAAAAACTTGGGCTTTTAAACTTTATTGTTTTCGTTTATTTTCTTCCAAAGGATATTTAAAATTTAATTTCTTTGGAGATTAATGATTCAAGAAAAATGTTCAAAATGTGGGTATTTTCCTGCGTCAAATAGAAAATTTGATACAATTTTTTGTCCTTTTTGTTTTGCTTTTTCTCCAAAAGACAAAGAACATTTTGAGGAATATTGTTTAGAAAAAGTAAATTTTCAAGATATTGAAACATTTAGAAAAAATTTTTTAGTCCGGGGAATGAAACAAAAAGAAGGGATGATCAAGCAATCATCTTCCGGAAAAATAATGGCTCGTGCTCCTTTTGGTTATAAAAATGAAAAAGGATTTTTGGTTCCAGATTTAAATTCTCGTGAGGTGGAAGAAATATTTTTAGAATTTCTTAATGGAGACGGGAATCTAACAAAACTTTCTAATAAACATAGTCTCTCTATTAATGGGCTTAAAAAAATTTTAAAAAATTATTCTTATCTCGGAAAAATTAAATTTGCAAATCAAATTCACGAAGGGAAACACACACCACTCATCTCTTCAACTTTATTTAATCATGTTCAAAATAAATTAGAAAATTTGAAAATTAAATAATCTTTCTAACAATTTTCTTTGGATAAGTTTTATAAAGTGAAATTATCTATAAAAATAATTAAAATGATTCCCACAAAAATGTTTTTTACTAAAGGAGTTGGTGTTCATAAGGACAAACTCGCAAGTTTTGAAGCAGCACTTAGAGATGCGGGCATAGAAAAATGTAATCTCGTCTATGTTTCAAGTATTCTTCCTCCAAGTTGCAAAATAATTCCAAAAGATGAAGGAATAAAATTACTTTCTCCAGGACAAATTACCTTTTGTGTTATGGCGAGAATGGAAAGCAATGAGCCAAATCGTTTAATGGCATCGGCAATAGGTGTTGCAATTCCAAAAGAAAGTGAAACACATCATGGATATTTATCTGAACATCACTCTTTTGGGGAGAAAGGAGAAAAAGCCGGAGAGTATGCGGAAGATTTGGCAGCGACGATGTTAGCAACAACTTTAGGAATTGAATTCAATCCAGAAACAGCATGGGAAGAAAGAGAACAAGTTTACAAAGCAAGTGGACAAATTTTTAAAACAATGAATTTCACTCAATCCACACAAGGAAACAAAGACGGAATGTGGACAACGGTTCTTGCTGCTGCTGTGCTATTGCCTTAATTTTTTTAAAAAGAAATTTATTTCGCTTTTTGCCAAAGTTGTTTAAAATAACTCATATATGAATTAGCAATTTCTTTATTTTCAATTAGCATAACATTATAAGTTTCAGACCAAACAAAAATAGCAACTTTATTTCCATAGATGACTGTATTTATTGGAGAGAAAAAATCATCATCCAAATATTTAATTTCAGAAGTTTTTCCTGCAATAATTTTACCTTTCATACTTTTTTTGCTGATAATTTTTTCTTTAATCTTGTTATATTCGACATCTCTTATAAATTGATAAATATAAACTGGCAATTTTTCCTGAAATAATCCTTCTTCTCCTAAAACAAAATAATCTTTTTTTTCTCGAACAATATCTCTCAAAACACTTTTTACCCCAGATTCTCCTTCAAATAATTGAACTTTTGAAGCTCGTCCAGAAATTTCTTTTAATTGTTTCAATTCAGCAATAGAACTATCTGCCTCTTTTTCTATTTCCTTAATATAGTCTAAAATCCCCTCGGGAGGTGACGCATTAAAATATTTTGTTTTATTCTTTTCAAAAAAAGAAACAAACCCTCGATTAATCAGTTTAGTAAAAATATCATAAATATGACTTCTATTTAATTTTGTTTTTTCTGAGATAAATCCTGCCGTGCTTGGACCGATTTTTAAAAGTGTAACATACACGTCTATTTCAGATTTACCTGTCGTTCCTAATGGAACAACAAACAATTATAAATAAAGATTCAAGGAAGTTTATATGGTAACTAAAGAAAATATATTCTCAATAGCAAAACAATATGAGAATTTAAGAGATTGGGACAGTCTCAGATTGGCTCGTGAAGAAAAGCTTAGATTAGATGAAGAAAGTTATAGAGATTCTTATAAAAAAACTGAAGAAATTTTAAATAATGCAAGAACAATTTTATCTAGTGAAAAGGTCGGGAACATAGTTGAAAGGGCAAATTATTTTACGGGCAGATTAAATAATATTCATGAAGCGTTAATTCACGGAAAAGTGTTACAAGGGTATAGGGGGATAGAACATTATTTGGGTGCAAAAGAAACAAATGAGTTTAAGCAGATTTTAGAAGAAATAAGTGATTCCAAAAAACCATTTTATGAAGAGACATTATTTCAAAAGGCGATTGCAATTAAATTCGGACAAAATGTTTATCTTCCCAAATTAAATATAACAGAGACGGATAAACTTGATAGACTTATGGTGGATACAATCCCATTTGTGGCGATATCATCTGTTGCATTTTTAATATGGATATCTTCCCCTGAAATTGTTTTAAGAGAGACTCAGATTCATCCATTTATATTTTCTGGAATTATTTGGAGTTCATTAATACCTTCAACTATTCAGAGAATATGTCAATTGCAAAAAAATCCTCATCAAAGAGTTGGATTAGCTTTAGAAGAAAGAGCAAAGTATGTGACAAAAGTTATTGAAGATTTCAAAAAATATTTTGTCTAAAACTCTTTTGTCTCTTACTTCTTGCCTTATTCGAGTGACTGCATCGGCGAGAATTATTGAAAGAGTCAAACTATCTAAATGACTTTTGTCTCTTACTTCTTGCCTTTGAATCTCCTGGTTTGTAAGCTTCTTTTCTTCTTACATCTGCAACTAAAAGATTTCTGTCATATTCAACAAAAGCTTTTCTCAATTTTTCTTCTTTTGAAAACATTAATATTGCTTTAGATAATGCAACTCTTGCTGCTTCTACTTGACCTCGAGATCCACCACCCCTAACTATGATTTCAACATCAAATTTAGGTTTTCCAATAACATGTTCCGTAATTCTAAGTGGTTCTTGTAATTTCAGTCTATCAAACAAAGGTAATATTTCATAACTTTTTTTATTGATAATTATTTTTCCTTCTCCACTTTTTATCGTCGCTCTTGCAACAGCTCTTTTTCTTTTTCCTGAGGCAATTATTCTTTCCATTTTTTGCTTAGTTCTCCAATTTTCATTTCTTTAATTTTTCTTTCCTTAAATATTTCCATCATTTTTGCACCCTTAAACTTTTCGGGAATTCCTTCATAGCATTTTATTCTTTCAAACGCTTCACGGCCTCTTCCCGTTCTGTAATTTGGAACCATTCCCCTTATCATCTTTTTCAAAATTTTTTCTGGAGAACTAGAAATTTTTGGACCAACTTGTAATGTTCCAACTCTTCCTCTTTGAATATGAAATTTCTCTTTTATTGCTTTCTTTGTTCCGGAGATTATTGCTTTTTCACAATTTAATATGGCTATTTCTTCTCCCTTTAATGCTTCCTTCGCAGAATAACTTGCTATCCTTCCTGCAACTGCCCCTTCGCCATCGATAACTTGTACCATCTTATTCTAGAACTCTAAGGTTCTTTGCCTCCGGATTTTTTTTAATTTCATCAAAAATTGTTATTGCTTCCCCTTTATGATTTAATATTTTCTCTCTCGCTGCCTCTGAAAAAGTTAAAGCAACAATTTTTAATTTTTTATTCAATTCTCCTTGAGACAAAACTTTTCCAGGGATAATTATGCCTTCTCCCTCTTTTGAACTTTTTGAAATTTCATCAAGATTTTTTTCCCTTTTTTGTTTTCGTGGAGAAGAAATCACTTCTGCAATTCTTTTCCAAGCCGGATTCTTTTTTGCTAAAATAATTGTTTCAACTAAAACGGGATTTGTTTTTCTTGTTAACTGTTTTTCGATTTTCGTTTTTGTTTTCATTTTATCATCTGCAAGAATAAGTAAAAACTTATCCTACTTTCCGCTTGCGCTCGCAGGTTATTTTTTTGATGAAAAGATGATTTATAAATCATTCGGTGAAGATCAGATACCTAGAATTATTGCCCCTGCAATCATTAAAATTATGAACAATCCTTTCTGCAAAAGAACTTTCCAGCTTATTTCTTCTTTTATCAACAACGGAAAAAAGAGAGTTAATCCAATTCCAATAAGGAATGCAAAAACTGGCTGGAAACTATTTATAACCCATACTAAAGAAAGAGGTGCAAGAAGAGTTGCAAAACTGAATATAATCATTGCAAAGAGGTTTATTACTTCATTAAACATATTTAGCGATGCTACTCTAAATTTATTTTTTTTGAAAGAAGAGAAGAAACTTATTCTATAAGGTTTCACAAAAATCAAAAGTGCCAAACCAAAAATAAAAAATCCGAGATATTGCCAAAAATTAACTGTCCAAAAATCTAATTGAAGAGCAAAAAATTTGAAAAAAAGTGAATTAATGCTTACTATAAAAGAAGATAGCAACATCAACCATAAAACATCTTTTGTGATAACTATTTTTTTTCTGTCATTTCGCTTCAAAGAAATTCCTATTGCTCCGCCAATAATCAACAAAGATGCTAAAATCTGATCAACTGATAAAACTTCTTTTAAAATAAAAAAGGCGAGGAAGAAAGAAAAAACAGGGATTGTCTGAAATATCGGAACTACTCTTGAAGCATCGGTTTTACTTAACGCATGGAAATATGGGAAAAGATAAGTCGTTAAAATAATTCCATTTAAAATCATTAAAAGTGCTGTGATGAAATTAATAGAAAAAACACTTGGCTTGAAAATTCCAATTAAAATAATTACAGGCAGGCCAATCAAACAAGAATTAACAATCAGTGTACCTATGTCTCCTTTGAAATATTTTGTTACCAAATATTTATCAATGAAATTACATATTGCCCATATCATCGGAGCAAGCATCGCAATAATAAACCAGTTCATATTTTAGTAAAACAAATTCTGTATAAAAATCTTAGGATGCGGGTAAAAGGGTTCGAACCTTCGTAGGCATAAAGCCAACAGATTTTGAGTCTGTCCCGTTTGACCACTCCGGCATACCCGCAAAATCCTTATAGAATTATAATTTGTCAATGGTTTTAAAATCTATTTGTTAGAAACTTTTTTGGGAATAGCTAATAATTTTTTTTATCTTTGTCTACTGTAAATATAATCCCAGCAAAGTGGATTTGTTCTTTTTACTGCAATATTAGCAATACCTTCAATTCTTGAGAGAGTTTTTCTTGCTTTTTCTATTTGTCCCCACTTTAACTCCATTTCATATCTTCTACAAATCGCATTTACTATAAGATCATATCGATTGACAACGGGGATACTTCCCCCAAGCGAAAGAAATTTTATTTGAGTATCCATTTTAATCTGCTTTTTCAATCTTTTTTTCCAATTCTCTCAAATCTTTTTCTAACTCTTCAATTGCTTTGGTAAAAATATCATCGACGGGAATTTGGCCAAATGATTCAACACTAACAATTAACTCCGGATTATACTTTATCTCTATTTCTTTTACTCTTCTTTGTGCAAGCCCCTCACAAAAGTCCAAAATTTCTGTCTTCTGATTGTCTAAAATAATTATTTTATTTCCTTTTTCTTTTATGTCTGCATTTGGAAAAGTTTCTTTGATTTCTTCTAAAAATTCTTTGTCTAAAGTAATCTCTACAGAATTTCTGTAAAATATAATTCCTGGAGAAAACTTAGAGTGTTTTTCTCCCCTGCCCAATTTTGCAAAAGCCTTCAAAACAATTTCTTGATCTTTTTCTAAAAAAGTAATCGGGACATTATCATAAACTACTTTTAAATCTCCTTTCATTTCACCTGATTTCACGAATCCTTCCTTTTTGACATCAAGTTTCAGTTCAAATTCTTTTCCCTCTTTTACAGTGCTATTCATTTTTAATGGAATTAATCCCATTCGCTGAGCAAGAGTTTCATCATACAATGGAGAATCATTTCTTTCAATCTCAACCTCGTCAATTGCAACTATTGGAATTCTCATTACACTTCGTCTTATAGCATTCATTAAACTCTCTTCCACTTCTACGGAAAAAATAATTTGGTCGTCGTTTGAATAAATTTTTTTCATTTTATATTATATCGAACTTGATTTTTAAACTCTTCTTCCTCTAAACCTGCAAGGTTTTTTTGGATGAAGCTTAAACTCTTCTTCCTCTTCGACCCCCCTTCTTCTTTGGTCCGCCTCTTGCAAATCTAGTTGTATCTAAAATATTAATTATCTTGAATCCATCTTTTGAAAGACTTTTCATAATTGAATTTGCTCCCGGTCCAGGGGAAGGATTTCCCGTCGCTGCTCTGATTCTAATATAAATATTTTTTACACCTAATTCTTTTAATTCTCCAGCAATTCTCTTTGCAATAAACATTGCAACTGTTGGGTTTGCTTTCAGTCTGTCATACTTCGTTGTCATTCCTCCGGTAACTTTTGTAATAGTTTTTCCTGACATATCTGTAACATGAACTATTGTATTGTTAAACGAAGAATAAACATTCATAATAACTTCAACTTCTTTTTTATTTTTTTCCTTTCTTTCTTCAATAGTATTTTCTTCTTCAATTGCTTCGGGAATCTCTTCACTCATCTTTACTTTCCTCCTGTTTTTTTGGTGCTTTTTTCTTTACTCTTAAACTTATCTTTTCTTCAAGATTAACTGGCACAACATACGAAGGTACACTTACAATCTTTCCATCTACTAAAACTTTTTTATGAGTTATAAGTTGTCTTGCAGCTTTCATCGTCGTGGTTAATCTTTTTTTGACTAGAACTGTTTGAAGTCTTCGAGTTAAATAATCTTCTTTAGTTAAAGATAAAACTTCCGGAATAGTGCTAACCTTTAACCCGATTAAACTGAGCTGATCAAATAATTTTTTTTGTTCAACATCTGATGAGGAAATCAAACTTTTTGCCCTTTCTCTTATTTTTTTTACTCTTGCTTCTGCTTTCCAAATTTCTCTTTTAGTTTTTAGTCCAAACTTTTCTCTGATGATATTTTCTTCATCTATTCTTCCTTTGTCAAAAGGTCTTTTCGGTCTGGAATAAGATTTATGTTTCCTTTTCATTTTATACAGTGGTTCTTTCCTCCTTTGCTGCTTTCTTCTTTTTTATTCCAACTCCCTTAGTTTTATTTTTTCTGAAGTGACTTCTAGTTTTCTGTCCTCTCGAAGGTTGACCATGAAGATGTCTGTATCCTCTGTAAGATTTTATTTTCTTTAATCTTTTTATATCAAATTCTGTTTGTAAATCTAAGTCAGTTCCAATAAGGTGTTTATCTTCTCCACTTTCTAAATCATTTCTTCTATTCATTAAATACTTTGGGACTTTAGGATTTTTAGCAAACTCAGAAATTTTTTCTATATCTTGTGAGGTTAGTTCAATAATTTTTTTCTTCTTATCTATTTTAAACACTTTACATATTGCATTCGAAAGACTCCAAGAAATTCCTTTCACTCTTGTTAGTCCAGCATACACAGTCATGTTTCCTGGAACATCTTTTGATAAAATTCTGATTAATCTTCCCTCATCTACTTTTTTTTCATGAGGATTAAATGATTTTTTTACTACTTTTACTTCTTCTACTTTTTTATTTTTTTCGTCCATTTTATTTTGTAAATAAATTGTATCTTTCGTCGTTGGTTAATTCTTGAATTATTCTTTTTTCAACAGCTTTTTCTGGATAAGGTATTCCGGGAATTCTTTCTTTCATCTCTTCAAATGATGAGAAAGGCTTTATAACTCTTTGCTTTATTATTTCCTGCATATGTTTTTTTCCAATGCCCGGAAGCAATTCAATCTGATGAACTCTTTTATTTATAGCGTCGGACTTATTAAAAAATTCGATAAATTCTTTTTCTCTTTCTTTTACAATTCGACTAACAATTTCATCAAGTTGTCTTTTTGCTTCTTCAGTAAGTTTTTCTTTTTGTAATCTTCCTAAAATGTAATAAATTTCATCTCTCTTATTTTCTCCAATGTAAACTTTTTGTCCAGCTTCTAGAACAATTCCTTTTCGGGGGACTAATTCTAAAAGAGTAAGATTTTTTTCTCCCAACGCTTGAGCTATGGGCATCATTTTTCTCTCGAGAGGATATCCATTCGGCAGATATTCTAATATTATTGCATATTCTTCTTTCATCGTCACTCCTATTTAAATTTCTTAACAACTTGAATTATTTTATTTGCTTCTTCCTCATCCAAATTGCCACCATTTAAGATTTTATTCAAATCTACAGAATTCTCTGGAAGCTGTTCAACAATTTTTACAATATGCTCTTCCTTCAATTTTATTAAATCCATATTTTCTAATTCTTTTCGTAACTCTTTTGCTTCTTTATATGATAGACTAGTAAATTTTTTGATAAATTGGCTAAATTCTTTATCCTTTTCCTTTTTGTTGTCGAGGTATTCTTCTGTCTCGGCTAAACCCAATGCTCTTCTTTCTTTAATCATTTTTTACTCCCAATAATTTTTTTTAAATGAATTGGATTTATTATAAATGTTTTTGGCATGGCAATGTCTTTTATCAAAACTTCATATGAATGTCCTCTTCTTTTTTTTATCGTTCCAGTAAGTCCTTGTAATTTTTCCGGGAAAGAAAATGCAACTGACCTTTCTATGTCTACCGCAACAAAATCATCTTTGTTTAAAGTTTGAAAAGCTCGGCTAAATTTTAGCTTACCTTTTGCTCTCAAATTTTTTTTCTTGTTAACCATAAATAAATCAGAAATACACTATTTAAAAACCTATCGCACTTCTCTTGCTTAATTTCCGACGATAACTCATTCTATTGAAGGTTGAGTATTTGTTGAGCAAAGGTCTCCCTTACTATTTGCATTGTCCATATTTCTTACAATCGTCTTGAACATTTTTTCTCCCCAGACACCAACTCCACATCTATCACAAACATCAATTGATCTGTCATCATTTATTCCGCCTCGACAATAAACACATTTTTTTGACATTTTACACCATCCTTTTCCCTACTCAAATTTTTTTTCGTTTATAAGTATTTCTATATTTTTTTTAATAAATATTCTTTGAGAGAATTTTTCAAAAAATGAATCAGCTTTTAATCTTTCAAAATTTTCTTAAAAAAGCTTATCAAAAACTTTAAAAACTAGTTTTTTCGAGTATTACTATGATAATTCCAGTAAGATGTTTTTCTTGTGGTAAACCAATTGCTCACTTGTGGGAAGAATACAAGAGACGTGTTTCTGAAGGAGAACTTCCAAAAAAAGTTTTAGATGATTTAGGTTTCGAAAGATTCTGTTGTAGAAGCGTTTTCCTTGGACAAACAGATTTGGTAGAATTGATTGCTAAGTTTAAAAAAAGTTAATTTGACTTTTTTAATTCTCCAAAATTATTTTGCTCATAATGAGATTGTACTTTTATTGATTTTATTTCTTTAAAGCTTCTTGGGAGATTTTTATCTTTCTCTTTTTCCATTTTTCCCAAATTAGAATTAAGATTATTATTCAAGGAATTACTATTATTGCTGTTAAAATATCTTGATCCATAATTTTCATAAGGTAGGGTACTATTAAAATTTTTCATAAAAGGAAAATGAAGAAGACAGCTTGATGGTTTCGCATCACTACGACACTACTTGCCGTCAACATGGGAAGCTTAACTTCTGTGTTCGGAATGAGAACAGGTGTTTCCAACCCACTATGACCGTCTTCAATTTTTCCAAAGTTAATACCTTTATAAAACTTTCTTTAGAGAAGTTTGAGTAATTCTAAGTTTTCGTTTTCCAAAGGAATTTTCAAAATGCTCTTTTTGAGAAGTTTGTAATTTTCGTGGAAAATTCGTTTTTGCA
>JAGVXJ010000007.1 GCA_018303895.1 Candidatus Pacearchaeota archaeon | reverse complement strand
TTAAAAGTATTGAATAAAGATTTTATTTCTAACAACAGAAAGGTCGAGAGAAGAGGGCGAGAATTTTCGCGAGTGAATTGCGCCGAAGGCGCCAACGGGTGGGTTGGGTTGGGAAAAAAATTCCGAACGAAAGTTCGAGCAGAGAATTTTCGATTTAAAATAATTTGGAAATGTAAAAATCAAATCGAGGGTTCGAGTAGAATGGGAAATCCCAAATTTAGTTTTCTTTACCATTGTAGTTTTTCTTTTTCTAAAAGAAAAACCCAGGGGGAGGTTAGAAATAAAATTAAAAATATTTGTCTTCTAATTAATTAGTTTTTCACAAACAAACTTTTCACAGAAGAATAAAAAACCTTCGCATGAAGCACAACATGAGTTACAATTAGCCCAATGAAAATCTTGTGCCATACAAAAAGTGAAGTCCGTTTCTCGTAAACGCAAAAAAAGCCGTCGCTACAAAAAAGACTAACATTAACAAATCAACTAACTAACAAATTAACTTCTCTTCTCATTATTTCTTAAAATTAAATTAACACTGAGCACCAGTTGACGCCGTTGCTGCACCAGTTATTCCACCAAATCCCGGAGAAGCTTGTGCTGTGCTCAAAGCTTGTGAACATTCTGCGGGAGGTGTCGTGAAAGCGGCACAAATCGCAGTCTTAACTGCCTCTGGACTTCTACTCAATGAAGCATCAACACCATTAATTATAACAGTTGGACTTCCTTGAGCTCCTTTTGCCCCAGCATTCTTAACTTCAGCGTCGTACATTGTAATACCCTCAGTTGCCATACATGAATTAATTTTTGCTTTGTCAATTCCCAATTTCGTCATTAATGATTCAATTAAAGGATCCACACAAGTTGCTGTTCCAGAACAACTTCCTATCACAGTATCAATTGCAAAAGCATTTACATAATTTAAATATTTATCTGGATAATTTTTCTCAATACAAAGTTGTCTTTGTGCCTCTGTTTTTTCAAAGCAAGCACTTCCAGAACATCCAGCAGAATCATGCATAGCACCAATCTGTCTTATCTTGTAATCAATCTTACTTCCGAATAATTTTACGACAGGATCAAATGCTTTTTCCATTTGCAATCCATAAGGACAATAAGTAAATACATATAATTCTACAGAAGGTTTATCTGTTTTAGGAACTTCAGTTGGTTTCACATCCGTCGGAGTTCCAACTTCAGACAATAAAGGAATTAATGAAGATGTATAACTCTGACCATCTTTAGTAACATAAACTGGAATATTTTGTTCTTTGTAGAGAACAGTAACTTCATAAAGACCGGACTTCGGCGTCACATTAACAAAAGTAACTTCAGAATCTGCAACAGTGTTTAAGTAAGAAACTAAATTATCTCCAGCAGTTTTTCCAGAAACTTCATTTCCAGAAATTCCAAGCAATGGAACTAAGGTAACAAGAACAGCAATTCCCAAAACAAAAGTTGCAATAATCCATGGATTTTCTCTAAGACGATTCGTTAAAGTTTTCACCGACGAGCTATGCACAGAATGGTGCTCATGAGACTCATGATTATCATGACGTTCAGAATGATTGTTATCTTCACCTTCCATTTTGATTTATTAAATTTAGATAAGTTCATTTAAAAATGTTATGAAAGGAAAGTATACAAATCAAAAAACAAATTTAAATAAGTTTCAAGTAAAGAATTTTCGCGAAAAAAAACTATCGACGCGAAGCACCGACGGGTGGGTGAGTAATTTCGCGAGAGTAATTGGGGTGGTGGTCGGGGTTTGTGGATGGAACAAATTTTCGAGCGAGATTACGAACTAGGACGGAAAAAAGTTTCCACGTGAAAATTCAAAACCCAAATATTACAACATTTATATACTAAAAATTCGTTGAAAAAAAATGAAAAATGAGTCATTTGAAAAAGTTGAATCACTGAAAATGAACAAGGATTTGAAAGTTACAGATTTAGTGAAACAAATGAAAAAAGCCGGTTTCGGAGCGAGAAAAATTGGTAAAGCAGCTGAAATTGCCGACGAAATGTTTTCAGATAAAGATTGTAAAAGATTTTTAGGGATTGCTGGTGCAATGGTTCCCGCAGGAATGAAACAGATAATAATTGATTTGCTAAACTCAGAAAAAATAAATATCTTTGTAACAACCGGTGCAAACTTAACTCACGATTTAATTGAAGCCTTGGGAAATGAACATTATCATTGCGACAGCTGGAACGACGAAGAATTCCACAAAAAAAATTATGACCGAATTTACAATGTTCTTATGAAAAATAAAGTTTATGAAAACCTTGAAGATTTTTTCACAAAGAATTGGGATGAATTCAAAAATTCAAATAGCATAAAAGATTTCTTGAAAAAAATTGGAGAACTTCTTCCAAAAAATAGTAATAGTATTTTAAGAGTTTGTTATGAAAAAAATATTCCTTTGTTTTGCCCGGGAATTGCTGACTCGGGAATCGGACTAATGGTTTGGGGAAG
The DNA here is from genome assembly GCA_018303895.1 of Candidatus Pacearchaeota archaeon. GTDB lineage: Archaea > Nanobdellota > Nanobdellia > Pacearchaeales > GW2011-AR1 > CABMGN01. Next base: position 15,076 of record JAGVXJ010000007.1, on the reverse strand, counting down.
ATTAGCTGCCGGAAAAAAAATCAGCGTCGATGTTTTCGCAGATATGAATGATATAATCGATACTGCCTGGACTTCCAAAAAATCAGGAGTTATTTACGTCGGTGGCGGACTTCCAAAAAATTTCATTCAACAAAGCTTGCAATTTTCAAAAGGTGCAGACTATGGAATTCAAATAACAACCGATAGAGCAGAAAGTGGTGGAAGTTCTGGTGCCCCATTAGAAGAAGGAAAAAGTTGGGGAAAATTAAAACCCGACGCAAAATTCGTAGATGTTCCTTGTGACGCAACAATTGCTTTGCCTTTAATTTTTTGTGGAAAAATTTAGAATTTGGGTTAAGAAAAAAGAAAAAATTTTATTACAAAGCAGAATTAATTATTTTTTGCAATTGTTCTGGATTTAGTCTACTTCCAGTTTCCCTCGGTGAACCCCCGACAGTGTTACTTCCACCCCACAAATTATCTTTGCTAACAATTCCGTTTTCAGCATTGTTAAGAACACGATAAATTTTTGGAAGGTTAAACAAAGTCCAAACACCTTTTCTCCCGAGAGTATAAACAAAAGAGCCATCAGATTTTTTCGCGACCAAAGCAGCAAATGCTTTTATTCCGTCGTTGTACATTGCCATTCTCGAAGCCGGTCCGGTTTCTTTAGTAAGAACCCATCCTGTCCCACCACCAATTTTTTCATAATGCCCTTCGAGTGCAATTTCCCCGCAGTCACCAAAAACATACTTATCTATTCTCGATTCAACAGACTCAACAACATTTCTCATCCCCGCAGAATTCATTTGGGATAGTTCACCACTAAATCTAATATCATTATATGGCTGAAAAATCCAAGCCATTTTTCTTCTCATAGATATATCTCCAAAAGGATACGAACCAGCAGTAGAATCAAGTCGGTCTTCACAATAAACCAAACGATTTATTCTCGGTTCAGCATGATTAATTACTCGCTCAAAATTTTTCAGCAACCACCAGGCAAGGCAAGTATCTTCATCCGGGTCGTTAATCCAAACTTTAGCCTCGGGAATTCCATTTTTTCTAAAAGTTTCAAACAAATCAGAATTTATTTCCATATGAACTTGGTCAGAAGTTGAACGAGTAGAAATCCGGTCTACAGAATGATGGTCAAAATTTGCATAAGGTCCATCCGGATCACGAATAGTCGGCGCATTAACAAAACCATCGAGTGCCATGGAATATGCTGGCTTTTCCCTTCTGAAAGTTTCCCAGTCATAAACTCTTCTCGGTTCTATGTTTAACTCTATTGTCATAAAAATCGAATCTTTATTGAGTTTAAAAGTCTTCCGATTTCATTCCTGAGAACAAATAAAAAATATAAAAAGCCCATTGAATAATATATCTTGTGGCTTACGACGTAATAATCGGCAGAAATTCTGAAGACAAAAAATCTCTTGGAAACAAGGGACTCGCATTAATCGGAAAAGGATATGTAAAAATGGGCCCATATACTTCACTAAGCAACAAAATTTACATGGACGTTGCAAAAAGCCATATTGTTCTCGTCGCCGGAAAACGTGGAAGCGGAAAGTCATACACTCTCGGAGTTTTAATGGAAGAAATTGCAAACTTGCCAAAAGAAGTAAGCCAAAATATTGCTTCATTAATTTTCGACACGATGGGAATTTATTGGACGATGAAATTCAAAAATCAAAAAGACAAAGAACTTCTTGATGCATGGGGAACACCACCAAAAAATCTACCAGTAAAAATTTTCGTCCCATTCGGACATTTTGATTCTTACATTGAAAAAGGAATTCCCGTCGACGAAAGATTCGCGTTAGACATAACTGAATTAGGCACGGAAGATTGGATTTTAACATTTGGTTTAGATATTGTCGACCCAATTTCAGTATTAATTCAAAGAACATTAACAAGATTAAAAGAAAGAGGAAAATATGAATTAAGCGATATAATAGCTCAAATTGAATCTGATGAAAAAAGTTCTCAGGAAATAAAAAACGCTGCGTCAAGTTTATTTGAAGCCGCAGACACTTGGGGAATTTTCTCAAAATCAGGAGAAGAATCAACAAAAGTTTCCGATTTGCTAACTGCCGGAACAAGTTCAGTTTTTGATTTGAGCGTTTACAATTCCGTCGGAGCATTCAACGTGAGAGCACTTGCAATAAGTATTCTTTGTAAAAAGATTTTCAATGAAAGAATGAACTCAAGAAAAAAAGAAGAAATCAGCGAAGTATCAAAAGGATTGACTTACTCAAATTCAGACATGAAAAAAGAAACTCCGTTGGTTTGGTTATTCATCGACGAAGCTCACGAATTTCTTCCTAAAGATAAAAAAACCGCCGCAACCGACGCTCTTGTCCAATTATTAAGATTACTCCAATATTGAGAAGTTCCGAAAAAGATTAATAAAAAAGGACACAGCAACCCGGTCAAATTCATTATGATGTTATGACTCAATCGGACATAGTAATTTCTCATCGAGTAACTTCAGCACAGGATTTGGAAGCACTGAATAAAATAATGCAATCTTATCTTTTTGACAGCATAAAAAAATACATGGATGAACTTCCAACATCAAAGGGTTCGGCAATAATTCTCGACGACAACTCTGAAAGAATTTACCCAATGAGAGTTCGTCCAAGATTCACCTGGCACGGCGGAGAATCACCAAGTGCAGTTAGAGCTGAGAAGAAATTGTAATAATAACAAAAATTGTTACTCTCCGTGACAGGGAACCTGGCACGGGGGTCGAGAACTTTGAATTTCATTAAATCCTCGAAGAGAGAAAAATAAAAATTAAATTCAAGGTTGGAGATAAGAAAGTCCAAATACAGTTAAAACTAAGAAGAAAGAAATATTATTTTTTACTATTTATCTTTTTAATCTTACTTTCCAGAACAGGCAATTCTTCTTCGATTTCATTCAACTTTTCTTTATATTTTTTCATCCGAATATTATAAACTAATCCAGAAATTTTATTTTCCTTGAATCTTTCTTCTTGAGATTTTTTCATCAAAGAATTTAATGCTTCTCTCTGTGCTTTCATCTTTGCTATTCTTTTTATTAGAAGTCTCCTCGAGATTTTTTTGTAGAGAATAATAACTAAAACAATTAAGACAATTAAGACAAGAATAATATAAATCCAATATCTCTGAAAAAAATTCAGTGCTCCTTTTTTTAATCCAGATAAAGTCGACGCTTCAACTCTCTCCTTTTCATAAGCTGTTTCAAACTGAGTCAAAAGTTCTTCAGATTCAGCATATCTATCTAAGTAAAAAGCCTGTCGAGAATTCTCAAGTATTTGTTTAGTATTTTCAGAAATAGAGCTCAATTTTGTTTCACCGATAGAAATTCGGTCATATATTGAAAAAGCCAAATCACGACGAGATTTTATTTGATTTGTATAAACCAAAACACTATCGTAGGAAACTTTCTTTGTATTAAAAAAATTTTTCTTTATCACCTTTTTCCTCATTCATATTAAATCTTTAAGTATATTTAAATCTTATTAAGAAAATAAAAAAATAAAGAAAAAGAAAATAAAAAAATAATTAATTTAATCTTTTGCAAGACTAAAAACGTTCTTCACTGCAACAATAACTGTAGCTGGAACAAATATGACAAGTAATGAATTAAGTACATTACTTACCAAAGGTACATTCGCAAGAACAGCTCCGCCGAATGCTGAAGTAATTATTAAAGATACTCCAGACATCAAGAAAGGATTTGTCTCCGAACCAACGACGTTAAGCAACCCAACAAGAAGACCAACTACTACAAGTACAATAGTCCATGTTTGGCTGAAATCGCCGATAAGCCCCAGAATAACAGCAAGAAGAACTCCTATTAAGAAAGCCCAGCTTCCTACAAGGTTCTGATTTTTACTAATTTTTGCCATTTTCACCTAACAATTTAATTAAGACGCAATCCTAAGAATCGCGTGATAAAGAGCAATTCTTTCGACCTCTTTTGCTCAATAGATACAAATAATCAGAGCTTTTAAATATTACCAAAAAGGCAATTAAAAAACAAAATCCAAAAAATACTAAAGATTTAAAAATGAATAAAAAAATAAAAAATTATGGAATATTGTGAAGCTTGTGCAATGGGAATGGTTGAACGAATTCATATTGGAAATAAAATAAAAACAATTTGCAAATACAAGGAGTCAACTGGAAAACCATGTCCCTATCAGCAAACCTTGCGTCTTTCATGGGAAAGAGAAATTAGCGATTTGTGTTTGACCAATGGGCAAGTCGAGAAAACAGGAAAAATTGAATATGAAAAAGGAAATGTAATAAGATTTCCGTTAGAAAGAGTCAAACCATCGACGATAGAAAACAAATTAACATTAGTAATCTCTTTCAATAGAACAGAAAAAGGAATCAGTTCACCAGAAGATCCATCCGCAGCCTAAATCTATAAGCTCCGACTTCACCCGCATTTTTTATTTTCAAAATTTTAATTTTCTTTTTTGCTTTCTTTGCTTCTGAATGAATTTTCTCGAGAATAATTTTTTTTTCTTCTTCCGTTCCAAAATCATAATAATAAATTCGCGTTCCTTTTTTCGACAATAAAAAAGCTTCTTTCAAAAAACTGTCTTTCAGTTGGGGACGAGGCATGACGATGACGTCGAACTTTTTAGGAATTTCTGCACCGAAGGCAATTTGGGTGGGCGAGAACTTCTGCGAATAAGAAGAACGAATTGATTTAAGTTGAGCAGGGGTTTGAGTAGGGGGGGGAAGTGGTAACGAACGAAATCCTGAAATTTTTTTCGCAACTCTTTTCACGTCGCCAGGAACGAGAATAACTTTTCCTTTTAGTTTATTTAATTGAATATTTAGTTCACCATATTTATTTGCTTCGCGGTTTATTTCATTTGAATAAACTTTTTTGGCTTGAGAATTTTTTCCAATGCAAATTGAAAAAGGTGAAACACCAGCAAACATAACAAAAACCTCGTCGCCATTTTTAATCAGCGAAGCAATTTCTCTTCTTTCATTACTTAATCGAGGAGAAAAATAAGTTGAATCCACATTGAATCTGAAAATACAACCATTTTCTCGATATAAAACATCTTTTGTATTTTCACCAGAAATAAAATTTGTTTGCATTTTTCTCAACCTTCCTGAAAATTTTCCAACTTTTTCCAAAACCGTTTTAAGAGAATTATTCTCATTCAGTAATCTCACACCAAATTTTTTTTTCTCCGACGCTTTCATCTTCATCGGAAATTTTACAATCGCAACGCTTCCAAGAATGTCGTAGGGATAATGAATTATTTTTTTATCAAACATAAAAAGAAAAAGACAAAGGAGTATTTAAAATTTGGGAATTCAAATAAATTTCTCCTCACAAAAACATTTATAAAAAACCTTTTCTTAAACCGATTATGCAAAAAAACGTGAGCAAATTAATTTCTGCGGTTTCAGTTTTAATAGCTTCAGTCGGAGTCGTCAGTGCAATCGATTTGAGTCTTAGCGGAATTCTTCGTTCTTTTAATCAACAGGACATGGCGCTGTTCCTTATATTCTGTGTTTCGTTTGTATTAATGAATTTTGCATTCGGCAAATTTTTCAAAGACCAAAAAGCAATCGCCGGAATTCTTGCAGGTTTACTCGCACTCGGAATTACTTACTTCGCAAATCTTTCGGGATTAAATTATAGTTTAGGAAATTTAATTTTCAAATTCGGAATCTCTGGTGACGTTCTTTATCCAGTAATACTTTTCGCAATGATTGGTTTATTCGTCTACGTTTCAGCAAAAAGCGGAACACATCTTGCATTTTTAGGAATAGGAATCCTTCTTATTTTCTTAAGCACTTATGTCTACGAAGCAGAAATACTTATCGTTCTCGGCGGAGCAATGGTAATTATCGGCGGAATTATTTCATACATAAGATTCAGAAAGACAGAATATCATAGATAAGAAATTAGAAAATTAAAAAGTCTAATTAATTAAGCTAAAAGTTTAAAACCACTCCCCAAGATTCTTTTGCTCCAAAGTTCTGGAGCTTTTGAAGAACTTTGCAAAAGAAAAATTAGAACCACTTTCCTAAATTTTTCTGCTGATTCTTCTTAATCAGTTCATTTAGTTTTTCCAGCTGATTATCAATTCTCTCCTCGGAAAAATCGTGTTCCTCGACAAGAATTTTTTTTATTTTAGAAATATTTATCTTTGGAAATTTAATCTCAAAATCTTTAACGTCGTGCTTCTTGAAAATTTCAAAAATTTCTTTCCAGTCAAATTTGTCTTCTTCACTCAAAGCATCAATTCTTTCTTTCACACTTTCAAAAATTAAAACAGGTTGATTATTTTTTTGAACAATATCCAACGCTTTTTTTTGTCCTATTCCGGGAATACCTTTTGGGTTATAATCTGTTCCGACGAGAATCCCCAGACAAATCAGTTGGTCAAGCCCAATTCCAAGTTGATTCAAAACTTTGTCCAGTTCTATAATTTCCGGATTCACCTCGATAAATCTTCCAAACGAAGTTTTCTTTTTTCTTGAAATAGTAAGATTTCTAATAAGTCGTTTAGTTCCAAAAAGCAAGCTGTCATAATCTTGGCTCACGCTCGCATAAATTTCCGAATTTGCCCGGCATAAATAAGCCGCTTCTGCTTCCCCTTCCGACGGTGCCTGAACAACTGCAATTCCCATCGCTTCAAGAAGTTCTTTGCTCTCTGAAATAATCTCTTCGTTCAGTCTAACCAACTGTGAACTGTACCTTTTCATCATAGCAATATCTTCAACCTGTTTAGCTTCCTCATATTTTTCTCTTGCTAAATCTTTAATTTCCTCACGTTCTTTTCTCGTCTTCCGTTTCAACTCTGGCGGTTTTCCGTCGAATACATAAATCAGTTTCACACCTTCAGAAAGCAGAGAAATATTTCGGTAAAAAATCCCAGAAAGATGACTCGTAATTTTTTCATGACTATCCTTCAATGGAGTTCCATCCGGCTGTCTTATCGTCGAAAGAAACTGATAAAGAATGTTAAAAGCATCAACGCAAACAATTTTCCCTTTCAACTCTGAAGGCTCAACTTTGGGTGGGTGGGTGGGTGGGTGGGGAATATGGTAATGACTTCAAAAAATTTGAAAATTATGAAAAAATCAGATACAATAATTATCTTCTTTCAAATCTCTTTTTCGCCTGAGCAAATTTAGCTGAAAAAAGCAAACCAACAAAACTCCTTTTGAGTCTCTCATCTTTTTTGAAATCAGCCAAGGCAAAATCATCTGGAAAAAAAGTCCGAGTTAAATCTTCTTTTGATAAATAATCACTATCACTTATTTCCTTCGCCCTTTCGTAAAAAGAAAGTAAAGCATTTTCCCTTTCTAACTGAGCCATTTCTCTCAACCTTTTTTCCTTAAATTGAAAATAATCTCTTTCAGCCTTAAATCGTTGGTAATTCTCACTAGAAGGATTAGGGTTCTCCCCCAAGTCATCTGTTTGAAATTCGCCTCTCCAGTACATAAGAGTAAAAGAATTTCGAAATTTATAAACTTTTCCTTTTAATAATTATTAAGTAGTAACAGAAGAAAGGTTTAAATAGTTTAATCTTCTAAGAAAGATATGACAAAACCATTTTGCTTAGATACAACAAACGGATATAAATTTATTAAAGCCGAAAATATTTGGAAAGTTAAACAAGCTCGATCCAGAGGCGAATATGATGGTCAGTTCCGGTTGGTTCAAGTTGACGAAAAAGACGTTTTAGTCCATTATTCTAGTGGTGCAACCCAACTTCATTTTGCTTCTGTTTGCGGATATCAAGAAGGAATGGAACTTAACAGAATGATACCTGAAGATAAAAAAAAGAGTATTGAAGACGCGGTGAAAAAAAGTAGACCTTTTCCAATTAAAGGAGTTATGTTTAATTTAGATTAACCCTTTTCTAATTCCCAACAACTTTAAATAATTCTTTTCTTTAATCAAGTTATGAAATTTGAATTCGTTCCAGTAGATTATAGTTCTCAAGAAATAAACGGCAGAGAATATGTTCAAATTGTCGGAAGAGACAAATCCGGAAAAAAAGTTTGTCTTTTCCATGAATATCATCCATTTTTTTGGTTGATTGTTAACGAGAAAAAAGCCAACTCAATAAAATCCCAAATTGAAAAATTAATCATTCAAGACATGGGCAAAGAAATAAAGACAGAAAAGATTGAAGTTCTCGAAAAAAACTTTCTCGAAAAAAAAGTAAAAGCGTTAAAAATCTATGCAAAAAATTATTCCTTCATGCAAGAGCTTTCAAGAAAGGTGCAGATAATGAAAGTAGGAAAAGTTTATGGAAATGATTTAGGAATAATCACTCAATACATTTGCGAAACAAAATTTTCACCATCGAATTTTTATGAAATTTCCGGCGAAGCAATAAATGAAAATCCAGAATTTAGTGGAATTGAAAAAGAGTTTGAAGTAAGTTTATGTGTCAAGATTGATTCAATTAAAGAATGTAAAGAAGAAAAATTCGTTCCAAAATTTATGGCATATGATATTGAAACGGACGAAATTCAAATTGGTGAGGGAGAAATTCTGATGATTTCTTTAGTCGATTCAAAGGGGGATAAAAAAGTTATAACTTGGAAAAATCAAAAAGGAAATAGAGAGCATTCTTTTGTTGAATATGTCGTGGATGAAAAAGAACTTCTAAAAAAATTTGCCGAAGAGGTAAACAAATTTTCTCCAGATTTTTTAGTTGGATATTTTTCAGACAGATTTGATTTTCCGTATATAAAAGCTCGTGCAGAAAAACTGAAAGTTAAACTACATCTTGGAATTGATGAATCTCCAATGAAGTTTTCACGTGGGCAAAATCCATCAGGAAAAATAAACGGAATTGTTCATGTGGATTTGGCCAAATTCATAAACACCGCTTACTCACAGTATATGCAATCAGAAACGCTTTCACTTAATGAAATTGCAAAAGAATTTCTTGGAGAAGAAAAATTAAAAATTGAATTCAAACATTCATCAAAAATCGTCGACGAAGAATGGAATCATTATTTTGAATATAATCTTCAGGATTCAGTTCTCACATTAAAACTTTTCGAAAAATTCTGGCCAGATTTACTTGAATTTTCAAGAATTATCAAAGAGCCCATATTTGAAATTTCAAGAAACGGAATGTCAAAGAATGTCGAGTCTTACATAATTCATCATCTTGAAAAATATAATGAAATTCCTGAAAGAAAACCAGAACATCATGAATTGACAATAAGAATGGAACGTGAAAAATATGAAGGCGCGTTTGTTTTCGAACCAACTGCCGGACTTTATGAGGACATTGCTATGTTCGATTTCACAAGCTACTGGCCGAGCATAATTGTAACTTTTAATCTTTCAAAATCGACACTTCTTGATAAAAAAGAAAAAGAATCAACTGAAATCGAGATAAAAGAAAGAAAAGTCTACTTCTCAAAAAAAATTGGATTCTTCCCAGATATGCTCAAAGAATTAATTGAAAAAAGAAAAGAATACAAAAAAGAGCTTAACAAAAATCCAGACGTGATAAAAAAAGCAAGAAGCAACGCGTTCAAATTGCTTGCAAATGCATCTTATGGATATCTCGGATTTTTCGGCGCAAGATATTACTGTCCTGAAGCATCCGCATCAGCGACGGCAATAAGTAGAAAATTCATAAAAGAAACTATTGACATAATAAATAAAGAAGGATACAAAGTAATTTACAGCGACACAGATAGTATTGCTTTTCTAAAAAACAAAAGAACAAATGAAGAAGTAAAAGAGCTTCTAGAAAAAATTAATAAAAAACTTCCCGGAATTATGGAATTGGAACTTGAAGATTTTTACGAAAGAGGAATATGGGTCACAAAAAGAACCGGAGAAATAGGTGCAAAGAAAAAATATGCTTTAATCAACGGAAAAAATAAAATGAAAATCCGCGGTTTTGAAACAGTGAGAAGGGACTGGTGCAAACTCGCAAGAGTAACTCAAAATAATGTATTAAGATTAATCCTCGAAGATGGAAATGAAAAAAGAGCATTGACTTACGTTCAGGAAATTATCAAGAAGTTGAAAGAAAGAAAGATAGACAAAAAAGATTTGATGATAAGAACGCAATTAAAAAAACCGATTTCTGAATACAAATCAATTTCTCCGCATGTCGTCGCGGCAAAAAAAATGAAAGAACTGAACATTCCCGTTTCAAATGGCTCTTTGGTTGAGTATTACCTTGCTGAAACAGCCGAAAAAACAAAACTAGTGAGAGATAAAGTTAAACTTCCAGAAGAAAAAGGAGAATATAATATGGATTACTATCTTAATCAGCAACTTCTTCCCGCGGTTGAAAATATTTTCCATGTTTTTAAAATAGAGATGAAGGAAAAAATCGACGGAAAACGACAAACAAAATTGGATTTCTAGAAATTAATAAAATAATTTTTGGTAAAAGTTTTCTCTACCAATATTGTTAAGAAACTCAATTTTTTCTTTTTCTGAATCAAATTCATTATCTTCAGACCAACTTATTCCTAAAAGGATTATTAATTTTAATGCGTCGTAAACATGATGCTTTTCAGATTCATTTAATTTCCTATTTTTTATATATTCATTTAGAATAAATTTAGATTTGAATAGACTAAATCCTTCTTTCGGAGGCCATGCCCACCAATAAATTAAACTCGCAACATCATAAATAAAATAACTATAAAAGCTCATATCAAAATCCAAAACGCCAACAATTTTTCCTGTTTTGAACAAAAAATTTCCGTGATTTAAATCTGCATGACATAATCCTTTAGGTAAAAATTTAGGAAATTCCAAAATGCTTAATTGATTTTTCAACCATTTTTCTCTCTCAGAAATTTTTATTTTTCTTGGAATTTTTTTATATTCACGAAGACAATATTCTGCGTCAAATTTTTCATGACCATTAAAAAATCCAGGAACATTCTCTCGAGTAAGATTATGTAAACAAGAAATTATCTTTACAACATTAGACACTTTGGTTTTATCAAAAAAATCATTAGGATTTTTTCCATGCTGACCTTTAAGATATTCAATTATTACATAAGGTTTATTTTTGTATTTTCCATAAAATTTACCCGCAGAATTTTTTATAATTATTGGAATGGGGTAATTCTTTCTCATCAGATATTGGAATAATTTTATTTCGAATAAAACCCATTCTTCTGACCGATGTTCATAATATCTCAAGACAAATTTACCTTTTGTTGTTCTTAGTAACAACGTAGTCTGTACTCCCCCATGAGCAAATACTTTGAAATTTTTATATTTACCAAGATTATAATTAGAAAGAATATTTTCAAAATCTTCTTTGGACAAATTTGTTTTCATTCCCATTATTAAAAGAATTAAATAGAATTTATAAATTTACTTTAATCTTAGATGATTGAAGGGAGAGCAAAGTGTTGGTGGGCAAGGCAGGTTGTAATTTTGTTTAATTAAAAATTCAATAACTTAAAAAACCCAATTTTCTTTAAATATTTGAAAAAATAAAATGTTAACAATTTGGTTATATTCGTTGGTGAGCGTATTCTTAGTAAGCTTAATTGCTCTTGTAGGAATTATGACTCTTTCAATCAGGACAGACAAACTAAAGAAATTTTTAATTTATATGGTTAGCTTTTCTGCAGGGGCTTTACTTGGCGACGCATTTATTCATTTACTTCCAGAGTTAGCTGAAGAAGGATTAACTTTAAATTATTCGCTAACAATTCTATTCGGAGTATTATTGTTCTTTTCATTAGAAAAAGTAGTTCATTGGAGACACTGCCATATGCCTATTACTAAAACTCACATTCATCCTTTTGCTTATATGAACTTAATTGGAGATTCATTGCATAATTTTATTGATGGATTAATTGTAGCAGGAAGTTACCTAATCAGCATACCTGCTGGAATTGCAACAACTATCGCAGTTATATTCCATGAAATACCTCAAGAAATAGGTGACTTTGGAGTTTTAGTTCATGGAGGATTTACAAAAGGAAGAGCAATATTTCTAAACTTTATTACGGCTCTAACTGCGGTTCTCGGGGCGGTTTTTGCTTTAGTATTAAACAATTATGTGACTCATGTTGAAGGATATCTTATCTCTTTGGCTATCGGTGGATTTTTGTATATTGCAGGAAGTGATTTAATCCCAGAATTACATAAAGAAACAGAAATTTCGGTTTCACTAATCCAAATACTGATTTTTATACTGGGAATTATTATTATGATCGCTTTATTGTTATTGGAGTAAAAATTAAAATGGGAAAAAGTTATATTTCAATGTCTTCGTAATTTTCAGAACTTCATATTCTTTGATTATATCTGCAAAATCTTTTCTTATTTGATTTAAATTTTCATAAAGTTCGTCGCTGGTTTCAACTTCAAACTCAATTTCCAAATCCCAGCTTCCGATTAATTTCAAAAATTGCGTTGCTTTTTTATGAGAAGAAATAAATTGTTTGAGTTTTGTTTCTGCCTTTTCATCAAAATTTTTAGTTCGAATAATCAATTTATAATATCTCAATCCAATATTTTCAAGATTAAGAAAACATCTATAACCAGTAATGATTTTTTCTTTTGTAAGTTTCTTTATTCGGTAGTTGACAACATCTCTAGATAATTTTGTTTTTTCAGCTAAATCCACAATGTTTATTCGGGCATTTACCGAAATTTCCTTTAGTATTTTTTTATCTGTTTCGTCAAGCTCGTAAATCTTCGAGGGAATTCCATAAACAAACTCTTTTGAATTTTCTTTTTTATCTGCAAGATATTCCCGAGAATAAATTAGAGAATATTCTGTTAGCAAAATATCTTTCTCTAAAACGAATTTAGAGAACTTTTCTAAGAATTTGTTTAGAACTAAACCAAAGTCATAATTATTCTTAGCTAAAACAGAAACAGCCAAGTCCCATCTCCCCCTAACTTGTGCTAACCAAACAGAATTTTTGTCGTTTGCCCAATAATTAAGAATTCTTTTTTCTTCTTCAATTGAAAGATTTTGAAATTTAAAATAAATTTTATATTGCTGATAACCTAATTTTCCGAAATCAATCACAGTATAAAATTCAAAAATCGCTTTGTTCTTTAATAATCGCTGAATTCTATATTCAATCGCTGGTTTTGAGAGCTGAACCTTTTTTGCTATCTGACTATTCGAGAGAGTTGAATCCTCGTCGAGCAAAGTTAATACTTTTTTATCTTTCAAATCTAACTTAATTACCATAATTTAACCTATGTGTTTATAGTTTATATATTTTACTCAAAAGTAAGATTTTCACAAGAAAAGTTTAATATATGTGTAAATGGTTACTACGACTAAGGAATAAAATCCGAAGGAGAAAATAAACAATGAAAACACTTAAAGAAAAAATCGAAGTATGGAGAAACAAACCCATCACGCTAAATGAAATTTTTAATTCAACAATAGTGGGAATAGCTTTAATCGGAGCAGTAGTAATGGGAATTGGAGATTATCAATATAGAAAATCGGTTAGTGAATGCCGGGCATATATCCAAACGCATAATCTCGAAATAGAATCTTCGAAGATAAAAAGTTATTGTGAACAAAATCAAAGAGGATATTTCATAAAAGAATCAGAAAAAGTGAATTATTCAGATAATACAAAAACTCCTTTGTTCGAAGTGGAACCAATTCCCCCAACCGCAGGCATGAGAGAACACCATTACGCCGACGGAATTACGAAAGAAAAGTTAATTGAAACGCTAAAAAAAGAATTAGAAGAGGATCAAAATAATCGTATCAGAAGTATAGGGGAAGAAAAAGGAATTGTATTAAAAATTTTAGAAGAATCACAATGACAAACTCAAACGAAACAATTAGTTACAGCATAGGAAAAGGAATCATAGACGGAGCAAGAGCAACAAGAAAAGGTTTAGCAAATGTCTGCAAATATATTGCGAAAGAACCACTCTGTTTTACTTATCCAATTTTAGGAAATCTTTCAGGACAAATTCAAGAAAGAATTGAAACGGCAACAAATGGAAAATATAATGTTAACAATGCAGTTTTAACCTCTACAAAACTAAATTATATTCTTTATCCCACTTTAATTCCATATCTTGGTTACGAAACAAATTCAGAGGACGCAGGAGTAAAGATTCTTCTTGATTTTTTAATTGCAGGATCATATGTATGCTTTGAAGGAGACATAAGAAAAAAAGGAGAACTGGAATTATATGAAATGTTATTCGGAAATCCAATTAGTATTAAGGCATCTCTCCCCGGCAAACTAGCATCACTTCCACTCGAAGCAATTCTTGGAGTTTACGACGGAATTAGGGGGAGAAAATGAAATCCCTCATCGATGAACTTAAAAAAACAGGAATAGGAGTAATTGGAACGATATTAGTTGGAGGATTTCTTACTTTAGAAGTTTTAGGATTAAACTCTTTCGAAAATTTCACTTATAGATTTAATTGCGGTGAAAGAATAAAATATTATTATAAGCAAGAACCACAAAATTTCTGTGAGGATTCTTGTGTTGCAGAAAAACTTTTTCGGCTTACTGACATCTACGACGGAAAAATTGAATTAAATCAAGCTTATGAAATCGCGAAGAAAAGATGTGAAACAAAAAAATAATCTCCTTTTTCTTTCAATATCAAATTATAAAAACCCCTTTTCTCTTTCATTTTTATGAATAGAAACAATAAACCAGTTGAATTAAAACCTCTTTTTTTAGAAAGGATGAAAAAGCTTCTTCCTGATGAAAAGGATTTTGAAAAATTTCTTGAAGAAATAAAAATCCAACCAGTAAATGCAATTCGTTGCAATAAGTTGAAAATCTCTTCAGAAAAACTGAAAAAAACTCTTGAAGAAAAATACAACTGGAAAATTTCAATTCCATGGAAAGCTCATCCAGAAATAATGATAATTGAATCAGAATTATTGCCAGGAGAACTCGGACGTTCACTCGAACATCTTCTCGGATATTATTACATTCAAGAACTTTCAAGCATGCTTCCAGTAATTGCTCTTGCTCCAGAAAAAAATAAGAGAGTTTTAGATTTGTGCGCTGCTCCAGGAAGTAAGACAACCCAAATTTCTTCAGAAATGCAAAACACAGGAATACTAATTGCAAAT